>JANXSR010000094.1 GCA_025352625.1 Ferruginibacter sp. | reverse complement strand
ATTGGTGTGCAAAACTTCGCCGCCATTGTCTGTAACAATTGCTTCGAATTTTTTCTGAGCGGCTTTAAATTCCTCTTCAGACAGCACCGGGGTAAAAATCACCATCAATTCGTAGTTGTTCATTTTCCCTTGTTTATGCCCCTATCCCCTAAAGGGGTACTAAGAGCGGTTATAAAATTGATTAATTCCGTACACAATTGTCTACGGGGCTGCAAAGGTAAGGGTTTAATGGATAATTTATAAATGGATAATGGATAATTTTTCCGTTCGAAGTCAGTTTCGCTGATTTATTACCTTTTTCTTTGTCTTATCTTTTAAAATTTGTTCCATCATAGATTCAAAACCGTGGATTGTTTGTAAAACTAAAATCTCTTCAATCATTTTGCACCAGTTCCCCCTTCAGGGGGCGGAGGGATTATTCCACATTCACCCTTATCCCCTCACTATGGTTGGTAAACTCCGGTGCATACATACATTGAATGCTGGTGATGCCATTACTGAAATTACCTGCATGGGTTACAAACAGCGGGTATTCAAATACATAAGTTCCCCTTGGTAACCATCCAAAAAAGAAGTTGGTGCTGGCATCTTTGGTACTTTCATAATAGCCCAGGCCACCCTGGTACTTGTATCCGCTGATTACATTCGTGGGTTCCATACAAGCTGCCCGCATGTCTTTCATGTGCACATATTCCATATCCCTGTCAACCTTCAGTTCAATGCGAACCATTATCTTATCGCCTACTTTTAGTTCTGCGCCATCGGCGATGGCTTCTAACACTGGGCCTTTATCTGTATTTTTTTCTACAAACAATTTTTTGGTGAGTTGAAGTGGCGTAGCTGAGGATGTTATTTTATCAAGGTCTTCAAAATATTGCCAGTAGATGGAGCCCCACCCCCCTCCGCCCCCTGAAGGGGGAACTTTGGAGTCTGCTGATTTAGTAGTTACAACCACATTGCCCATTGCTGCTTTTACTTTTTCGCCTTCAATTGTTTTTTTGAAATAACCAGTTCCGGCTTCTGTTTTATCATCAGTGCTTTTAACTACAGAGCCACCTAAATTAATGCTGATTTCTTTTTCGGCGGTTAACCAATTGCTTCCATCTAGTAGTAAAGCATAACAAGCCTCAGCAGTGGCTTTGGTGGTTTTCCAGTTTTGGGTTTGTTTTTGTTTTAGCAGCCATGTTTTAAGATCGTCAACTGTTGAGGTATTTTTATCAATGTCGGTAAAAGCTTCTATCATCATGGCCTGGCTTTCTATGGGAGCCTGGTACCAGTAGTAACCGCCGGTGGTCCATTCTTTCCAGAACATGCCGAGCTCTTCTTTGTTAACTGCATTTTCTTTTAGCGATTTGATGATGGCCTTTGGTGTTACCTCATCTTTGGTGCGGTGCAAAGCCAGTGCAATCATGGCCTGCATGTATTTGCTGTTGCTGAGCCAGTATTTTTGTGCCTGTCCACGATAATAAGTATTGGCAGTTTGTGAAGCTGCAGCGATATTGTTTTCAGTAAAGAAACTCCGCATGTACAGGTATTGAATGGCCGTGTTGCTGAGGTTATTCTTTTTAAGATCAGCTTTACCTTTAATAAGGTTATCATACTCCTCTTTTATCTTTTTATCAAGATAAGGCAGCGCTTTATTTACAATGCCCATAATGTCTTTTAACTGCCCGGCGTTATTGCCCGACAAGGCATTCAGTTTTTTTAAATGGCCGATACCGGTGATGATGTATTGCGTAATGTAACGGTCATCCGGACCTCCTTTGAACCATACAAAACCGCCGTTGCTGCTTTGCATGTCTTTTAACTGGGTGATGGCTTTGTCGGTTTCGCTGCTCATTTTTACCATGTCAAACAACAGGGCAATATTTTTCTTTTGCTGGCTTTCATTTTGTGCATCCAGCACCCAGGGCGTTTCCTGCAATAAGGCAGATTTTAGCTCTTCATTTTTTTGAAGGTTGCTCAGTAATGCTGCTGTATCACCCCCTGTCCCCTGAAGGGGCAAGCGCCATTTTTCAAAAACAGTTTTAATTTTTGGCATGCTGTTGCTTACATAAGTGGCCAGGATATTTGCATAATACCGGTTGAAAGTTTGCTCTGCACATTCATAAGGGTACTCCATTAAATAAGGCAGGGCCTGAACAGCATACCATGCCGGGTTGGAAGTATACTCCACCGTTAATGCATGATTGGTAATCGTTTGACTATTGCCGCTGTTTAACAGTTTTTCGAATGTAAAATGCTTTGTTGTTTTGTTGCGCAGATTGATGGGCATTGATTCTGTTACCAGCATACGGTTGGTTAAAACCGGCAGGGCCATTTCTTCGCCGTCGGAGAAGGAGCTGCCCCCATCCCCTGAAGGGGGGTAATTTGCAGCACCTGCTTTTTTGCTGCTATCTTTTAAATTGGTGGCATTACCGGACTTCGCTATTATGCGGTACGTCATGGCTGAGTTAAAGTTGAAGGGGATTTCTATCGGGAATTTTACCGGGGTGCTTTGCCCTGCGGCTACGGTGAAATATTGTGTTGGGAAGATATTTTTAAACCAGCCATCTACAGGTTTGTTGGTGGCTGCATCCAGCAGTTCCAATTGAGTGGTGCCGGTTAGTTCCTTGTCGCTCAGGTTTACAATTTTGGCACTGAACTCTATGCGGTCGCCTTCTCTTAAAAAGCGGGGTGCATTGGGTTGTACCATCAATGGTTTTTGTGTTACGGTTGTTTTTTCTGCATAGCCGCTTGCCAATGTTTTGGCATGTGCAAATGTCATCAGTTTCCATTGCGTTAATGTTTCCGGCATGGTGAATGAAAACTCAACATTGCCTTCTGCATCTGTTTTTAAATCAGGAAAGAAGAAGGCCGTTTCGTTGAAATTTTTTCGGATCTGGGGTTGATTTTGTGTTTGTGGTTTATTGTTTATTATTGTTACTAATGCAGAATCTGCTTCTATTGACTGATCTTCTTTTATTTCTTCCAATTTAAATTCCCTTCCTGCAAGTTTTGCCGCTTCAGCTTGTCTTGGGCTTGGAGGCATTTGCATAAAGTCGCCATTTGCAAGGCTAACACTTCCAGTAATATTCTTTTTTCTCATAGTTCCATATCCTACTACAACAACTTCATCAGATCCATAATAACTGCCATTGTAAAATAAAAAATGGTCATAAGATTTAGGAAGAGGGCTTATATAATTATTCTCCCTTCTATTATACTCTTCCGAATTAATAGCTTCAAACCCATTCTCCGTCCAGCTAATTGTATTGTATAA
>JANXSR010000463.1 GCA_025352625.1 Ferruginibacter sp. | reverse complement strand
TTTTAAATATCAGATGCAGGAGTTTAAGGAAGGCAATATGTTATTTGAAATAATGGAAAGAAATGTTTGGGGTAAAGCATCCTCAGACAGTATTGGGTTGCAAAAATATTACAATGCGCATAAGGAAAAATATCTTTGGGGCTCCAGCGCAGCGATTATATTGTTTAATTGTAATGATACGGCAGTAGCAAAAGAAGCGATAAAATCTTTAAAAATCGGCAAAAACTGGAATGAAATAACCACACAAAGTGAAGGAAAAATTCAATCAGATTCAGGGCGGTATGAATTGGCGCAGCTTCAATTACCAGCAAATGCAACACCTGTGCCTGGATATATTTCAACCCCTGTTTTAAACAGTGGAGATAATACCGCTGGTTTTTTAAAAGTGTTGCAATTGTTCCCCGCAAACCAACAACGTAGTTTTAATGAAGCAAGAGGGTTGGTAATTAATGAATACCAAAATTACCTTGAAGAAAAATGGATTACGGAATTGAAAAAAACGTATCCTGTAAAGGTTAATGAACCAGGTTTTCAATCTTTGCTTAAATAATCAACACAACAATATTTGTTGAAAAGCCGGCCATCTTTTTAATGGCCGGCTTTTTGTTTTTAAACATTTAAACTTAAAAGAATGGCTATAGTGCTATTCTAATTTTTAAAAAATAAAGTAAAGAGTATGAAGAAAATGACAGTAATGCTATTTGTAACACTGGTAACTATCGGGGCAAAAGCACAGTTTTATGCACAAGGCGGATTAAATCTCGCCAACATCACCAATACCAATAACGGACAAACAGAAAAGAATCACTGGTTGCCTACATTTAATGCCGGATTAATAAGCAGGTTTGGCATATCAAGCTCCTTTGACCTGGAATTGGGTATTTTATTTACCGGGAAAGGATCTAAAGCAGAAACATATTTTAATAATGACGCCGACTATGTAAAGACAAAATTTAACCCTCTTTACCTGGAGGTTCCGTTAAATGCGGTAGTAAAAATTCCGTTAGATACAAAAACGAAGTCAAATATATTTTTTCATGCAGGACCTTATATTGCTGTAGGTATTGGAGGTAAATCAACTACAGAAAGTAGCATTATTGGTTTTAAATCTAGTTCCAGCAATAAAATTAAATTCAGTAATGATGATCCATTTACCTCACGCCAGGATGATGCGGCCTATGACAAATTAAAACGTTTTGATTATGGCTTTAATTTTGGCGGGGGAATTGATTTTGGAAAATTATTATTAAAAGTTAATTATGGGGTTGGCTTAGCAAAAATAAACTCAACCCAAAGCAATAACACGGTTGATGATAAGAACAAGTTTAGAACATTGAGCATTTCTTTGGGTATTCCTTTGGGAAGATAAGAATCAAAAACTTTTTAAAAGTGCATTTATGGGTGGTTTTTTTCTTTTATAAAAAACATACTACAACCAGCAATAAACATGGATATTCCGCCTGTAAGAATAGTGTAGTTGGTTTCTCCGGAAAAAAGATGACGGGTTAAAAATCCTAATAAAAATGCCGCCGTTATTTGTGGTATCACAATTGAAAAATTAAAAACGGCAAAGTAGGTGGCCATTTTTGTTTGGGGTGCTATATCACTAATAATGCTGTAAGGAATATTACTGATACTGCTCCAGCCAATACCAATAAATGCAAAAGAGATTAAAAGAAGGTATTGATTTTTTATAAAAAAAATCAGTAGTAAACCAATACTGCCAATCAGTAATGCCATAGCATGTAACTTATATTTACTAAACCGTTTTGTTAAAACAGGAATGGCAAAACCCAGCGTTGCTGCCAGTGTGCTATAAAAAGCAAAGCAAATACCTACCCAGCTGGTTCCACTTTCAAATGCTTTACTTTCTGCATCGGTGGTATTAAATATATATCGGGTAATTACCGGTGTGGCATATATCCATAAGGAAAACAAGGCAAGCCAGGTGAAAAATTGTACTATAAAAAGTGGCAGTAGCAGTTTTATAATTTTTATCATACTAATAAATATACTTTCTTTTTTGCAGGTATATTTTCCAGTAACTTTTTTCTTTTTGTACCTTAGTGTATTGGCGCATTAGCCAGCATACAATGGCTATACAAAAAATAGGAATAGAAGAATTTTTACAACTTGCAAAGCTGAACCCAGTATTGGATGTGCGTAGCCCTGGTGAATATGTTCATGCACACATTCAAGGCGCATACAGTTTACCATTATTTACCGATGAAGAAAGGAAAGTGGTGGGAACCGCCTACAAACAACAAGGTAGAAAAACAGCAATTAAAATTGGGCTGGATTATTTTGGTGTTAAAATGCGCAGCATGGTGGAGGAAGTAGAAAGTTTAGTAAGAGGCTTTAGAGAAGCTACTGCTATTGAAACTCAGCACTGCATTTTAGTGCATTGTTGGCGTGGGGGAATGCGCAGTGCAGGGATAGCCTGGTTATTGGATTTGTATGGCTTTAAAGTATATACATTATCGGGTGGATATAAAGTATATCGCCAATGGGTAAGGGCACAATTTGATAAACCTTATACGCTTAATGTTTTGGGAGGGTATACAGGGTCTGGAAAAACATTGATATTAAAAGAACTGCAACACACCGGCCATAAAACCATTGACCTGGAAGGACTGGCTAATCATAAAGGCTCGGCTTTTGGTGCTTTTGGAGAGAAACCACAGCCAACCCAGGAAATGTTTGAAAATTTATTGGCAGACAAGCTTGTAGAACTATCATCGGCATCATCAGGGGCATCTGATTTGGAAGATGTCTTTATTGAAGATGAAAGCCAGCGCATTGGGGTACTAAATATTCCTACTGGTTTTTGGAACCAAATGCGCAAAAGCCCGGTATTGTTTTTAGATATACCTTTTGAAGAAAGGCTGAACTATTTAACCGAAGAGTATGGTAAATTTGAAAAAGCCAATATAGTAAATGCTATTATACGCATTCAGAAAAGATTGGGCGGCCTGGAAACAAAACTGGCGATTAACTACTTACTGGAAAATAACCACCGGGAATGCTTTAGTATTTTGCTAACCTATTATGATAAATATTATGCAAAGGGTTTGCACAACAGAGAAAACTTGCCTGCGTTATTAAACAAGATTGTTTGTGCAAACGGCGATATAAAAAGCAATACCCAAAAACTGATTGATGAAAAAGCAACTACTTAAATTATTTTTAATTGTATTATTTTTTCCGGGTCAACTTTTTGCCCAGGATATTACCGGTCTCTGGAAAGGTGAAATGTACGTTGATTCAACTAAAAAGTATTTACCCTACGAAATTTCTATCAGCGAAGTAAAAGGAAAACTAGTTGGTTATTCTCATATTTCTTTTGAAGAAAATGGCAAAATGGAAACCGGTATAAGAGATATTACCATTGATCGAAAAGATGACCAAGTAGTTATTGAAGATGTGAGCCTGATTGATAATTCTTTTAGTTTTATTCCTCCTAAAAATATAAAAAAAACAATGTTGGTAACATTAACGGTTGATGATACCAGCATGACATTGAAAGGTACCTGGAGTACCAACCGGACAAAAAGATTTTTATCTGCCACAGGTAGTGTTAAACTACAACGTAAAAATGACTACAAGGCTACTATATTGTATAAAAGATTAACCGAAATAAAATTGGCGGATCAGTTAGTTTTTAACGAACCTGTAAAAAAAATCGTTCCGAAAGAAGTTGCAGCAGTACCCAAGATAGAAAGTACATTAACCCCAGACGTTTTAATTAACCAAGATGTAGATAAAAAAACTGAACCTGCAAAAGTTACATCACCTGAATTGGCGACTACTGTTAATACAATAAAGAAGCCTGTTGAAAATAAAATATCACCGCCGCAAGTTGTAAAACCTGTGCCAACAATTGCGGTTGCAGTAAAGCCGGTTATAGAAAAGCCTGCACCTCCAAAACCGCCGGCAGCAGTTATTGCAGTTTCCAAACCACCAGAAGAAAAGAAAGCACCACCTGTAGTTGTAAAACCAGCGCCTACAATTGCTGTTGTGGCAAAGCCGGTTATAGAAAAACCTGCACCGCCAGTAGTTACAGCTGCGGTGGTTCAGGAAAAGCCGAAAGAAATTGTCGTTGTTGTTGCTGAAAAAAAACCTGAGCCAATAATTACTCCATCAGTAGTGCAAGGGGCTGCCGATGTTAATAAAAGATCTATTGCTACAACACAATCTGTTTACTATCAGTCAGACAGTTTGGTACTAACTTTATACGACAATGGTTATGTTGATGGTGATACTGTAAGTGTGGTAATGAATGGGGATGTGATTTTTTCAAAACAGGGATTGTCAACCAAAGCAGTTAGCAAAACAATTTATATTACTAAAGAAACACCTGATTCTATAAGGCTGGTAATGTATGCAGAGAACCTTGGCAGTATACCTCCCAATACTGGTTTGCTTGTAGTGCACGATGGAGAAGCTGTGTATGATGTTCGTTTTAGCGCAGATTTAAAATCGAATGCTGCCATTATTTTGCAAAGAAAAAAGAAAGAATAAAAATATTCCTGATAATGACAAAAACGGATTCTTTGGAAAATGACCTGAAGACTTTTAAACTTACTAAGTATTCCCATGGCGCAGGTTGTGGTTGTAAGATTGCGCCTAAAATATTAGATGAAATCCTGGCAAGTAATTTTGCGGCTCCGGATAACGACAAACTGATTGTTGGCAATCATAGTAAAGATGATGCTGCCGTATATGATTTGGGAGATGGATCAGCACTGATATCAACTACCGATTTTTTTATGCCCATTGTTGATGACCCATATGAGTTTGGTCGCATCGCTTCTGCAAATGCTATTAGTGATGTGTATGCAATGGGCGGTAAACCCATTTTAGCAATTGCCATCTTAGGCTGGCCTATTAATATTTTACCTCCTGCTGTAGCCCAAAAAGTTATTGAAGGTAGCAGAAGTATTTGTATGGAAGCAGGCATACCCCTGGCTGGCGGACATAGTATTGACAGCCCCGAACCCATTTTTGGTTTGGCGGTGAACGGGTTGGTACCGATCAAAAACATCAAACAAAATAATCTTGCAAGAGAAGGCGATCTGTTATTTTTAACCAAGCCATTGGGGGTGGGTATTTTAACAACGGCAGAAAAAAAAGGCTTGCTAAAAGAAGCACATAAAGGAGTTGCAGCAAAGCAAATGATGCAGTTAAATAAAGTTGGGGAGGCGTTGGGAAAGATTAGTGGTGTAAATGCGATGACAGATGTAACAGGCTTTGGTTTATTGGGGCACCTTGTTGAAATGGCCGAAGGAAGTGGGTTAAGTGCTGAGCTTAGGTTTAATAACATTCACTTTATTACAACTGATATTTTTGATTTTGTCGATCAAAAATGTGTTCCCGGCGGTACAGCCAGAAACTGGGACAGTTATGGTGAAAAGATTGGACCAATAACTGAATATCAAAAAGCGATATTAGCAGATCCTCAAACAAGCGGAGGCTTACTAATTTCCGCAGGTGCTGCTGCGATAAAAGAGGTGGAAAATATTTTACATCAATATGGGTTAGAAAAATTTACAACACCAATTGGTTCTATAACAGCACAGCAGATAAAAACAGTAATAATAAATAATTAAACCAGCGCATCAATTTTTATTGAAAGCATCCTGTCTTTTTCTGTGATGATGTCTCCGGCATCATGTGTGTTCAACCATATTTCTACTTTGTTGTATACATTGGTCCATAGAGGATGATGGTCCATTTTTTCCGCGGCAAGTGCCACTCTTGTCATAAAGCCAAAGGCTTCTGAAAAATTTTTGAATTCAAATTTTTTATAGAGTGTATTATTTTTTTCTTCCCACATAAAATCTAATTGAAAATGATATAATTAATATTTTTTTTAACATAGGAGGCTGCCTGAAATACTAAAACTAATACTCTTTGACGGAAACAGATTATCAATTACCCATTCATTAAAAAATAAGGTGTTGCTTATGCTTTATTTTTTCGTTTGTCATTTCATTTACCAATTGAACTCCGGGCAACATTTTAATGGAGTAGATCAGCGCCTTTAATTCTTCTGTACTTACATATTCTCCTTTCATTAACCACAAAAAATCCAGGTGTTTAAACTCTGGCAATAAATATTCACCGTCAAACTGGTTGTTGTATAAGTAGTGAGTAAGGCAGGTAGATGGTATGGGGTATTCGTAAATAGAAAAAAAATATTTTCTTTCTTTTTTTGTTAACTGAATTTCAAAATCGTTGTTTATCCTGAAATCAAACCCCAGTAGCTGGTTTAATTGCCAGCACAATTGATAATCCTTAACAGGCGCCACAATACCCAACAGTATAGAGTCTTCAAAAAACTCCCGTGCCAATGTTTCATTATCTATTTTAAGTTTCATATTCCTATACCCGTAGTGGCGGAAAACTTGATTATTAAAATTTGAATTGCTCTTATTTTTTTGACAGACCTGGCTTAAAATACAATATCAAATACCAACTCTTCCCTGCCTCTTTTTACTTTAACCTTTGTTGCATCTCCTTTATTAAATTTATTAAGTGTTTCCATGTAAGTCTGTACATCTGTAAATTTATAATCACCCAACTGTACAATTACATCACCCGTTTTTATTCCTGCCTTTTGAGCAATCTTTCCTTCGCTGATACCATCTGCTTTTACACCAATACCACCGAAAGTATAGTCTGGCATAATACCAAGCGAAACCTTAAAACTTGTTTTGCTGTTTGAGGCTGTTTCCCGTGTTTTTGCAAAACCGAGCTTGCCTTTATTGTTAACATCTTCAATTAACTTATAAATATATTTCAATACCATCCATTCGCCGTTGTAATTTATTTTATCTGCATCGTCGCTGGGTTTGTGGTAATCGCTGTGTACGCCGGTAAAGAAAAACAAAACCGGAATATCTTTTCTGTAAAAGGAAGTATGGTCGCTAGGGCCAGAACCACTGCTATCAAATTTTATTTTAAAAAATTTATCATTGACAGATAAAGTTTGCCCCCAAACAGGCGAAGTTCCGTAACCGCCAATATTTAGTCCGTGTGTACTATCATTTAACCGGCCAACCATGTCAAGATTAATCATGTAATTGGCTTTGGTAAAATCAATAGTCGGATGATCAGTAAAATATTTTGAACCAAACAAACCAAGTTCTTCTCCTGAAAAACAAATAAAAAGGTAGTTGTTATTTTTATATTTCGAAGCTTTAAGCAATTTACTTAATTCTATCAATGCGGCGGTGCCGCTTGCATTGTCATCTGCACCATTGTGTATTTGTGGAGTAGTGCCTGTGTATAAAGAATTATGATCTTCTCCATACCCAAGGTGATCATAATGTGCTCCAATAATAATTGTATTGGCTGCATTGTTATCAAGATAACCAATCACATTATGACCATATCTCTTTTTATCAACGATCTCTGTTTTTAGTTGAATATCAAGCGAAGCAGTTTCATCTTTTAAATATTTTTCTTTTGCAGCCTTGGTGATGTAGATAATAGGAATGGCAGATAATTCAGCTTTTGATTTCGAATCAAATTGTAATTCATCCTTTATGTCAGACGTATTGTAAATTAAAAATGCAGTGGCTTTTTTTTTTGCGGCATTGGCAGCTTTTGTTTTGATAGCATCCGTCAAATCATAATGCGGATTGTTTTTATTAGGTTCCAGTAATTCTTTAATATCATAAAACCACGGTGTGCCGTTTTCCTGTAATGCAATAGAAGCAACAGCAGTTACTGAGCTATTTTTGCTAAACGATAACGGAAAATATTCTTTATTAAGAACAAGATCATTACTATTGATAAGCAGGTGAGAAGCCGGGGAAATCATCTTTCCATCATTCACTTCAAACTCCTGCAAAAAAGTTCCTTTATCACCACGGGCTGATAAACCCACTTTTAGGAATTCATTACTAATATATTCATACGCCAGCTTTTCTCCGCTGCTGCCCGTTCTTCTTCCTTCCAGCTTATCATCTGCCAGGTAACTGATATGTGTTTGTAAATTGGCAACAATAATTTTATCTGCCTTCTTTAATTTTTGCGCTGTTACAAATTGGGTAAAAAATAGTAAGCAATAAAAAAGATGTTTCATATTCGATTTGGGGTTATTAGTGGTAAAGGTAATTAACAGGTTGCCTATTGTAGTAAACAAAGTGTAAAATTTGTTTATACGCATTTACTACACAAAATGTTTGCCATATTTTGTTTTTTTAAATACAAATGTATTAAACCCAACATACTTATTCCTTCTTTCTAAAATCGTAACTATAAAAGTCAGATAGCCATTACTTTTGCACCTAATTTATTTTGGCGAAAAAAATCAACATAGCATTAGTAGGTAATCCAAACAGTGGAAAGAGTTCACTGTTTAATGTATTGACGGGCTTAAACCAAAAAGTAGGAAATTTCCCCGGTGTAACAGTAGATAAAAAAACAGGCCAATGTACTATTTCAGAAACACTTTCTGCCACCTTGATTGATTTGCCGGGTACCTACAGCCTATATCCCAAACGTGCTGATGAATGGGTAGCCTATAAAGTTTTACTACAACAGGATGAAGATATAAAGCCGGATATGGTATTGCTGGTTGCAGACGCCAGTAACCTTAAACGGAATCTATTATTTTGCTCTCAAATTATTGACCTAAAAGTACCAGTTGTGTTGGCGCTAAGTATGATGGATCTTGCCGGCAGTAAAGGAACCCAAATTGACCTCGCCGGGCTGGAGAGAGAGTTGGGAGTACCTGTTGTAAGTATCAATCCCAGAAAAGGTAAGGGTATTCCACAATTGAAAAAGGTTATTGATCAAACAGCAGCCAATCATATTTCGGCACAACGTGAATTTATTAATAGTGAGAATCTTGCCCAAAACGCAGTAGGTAGAGTAAAAAAAATATTTCCTTTAATTAGTGATTATACAGCATTACATTATCTTATCAACCACGAACACTTTAAACTTGGCCACGATTTACAAGATGCAATTGAAACGATTGAAGAAGAAAATAAATTTAACCCCACCCGAACACAGGCAGAAGAAATAATGCAGCGTTATGGCCGGATTAAACAAATTATGCAGGTAACAGTTGTGGAGAATGATCCCCTAAAAAAAGCATTGTTTACAGAAAAACTCGATAATGTTTTGTTGGATAGAAAGTGGGGTTATCTTATTTTACTGGCTGTTTTATTTTTGTTATTTCAAAGTGTTTTTTGGGTAGCCCATTACCCGATGGATGCCATTGAATGGATTTTTGGAAAACTTAGTGGCTTTTTAAGCAGCAGCTTACCTGATACCTGGTGGAGCGATTTGCTAATCAATGGTGTGATAGCGGGCCTTAGCGGAATTATGGTTTTTATACCACAGATAATGATACTTTTTGGGTTAATCACTTTGCTGGAAGATACTGGTTACATGGCCAGGATAAGTTTTCTTACTGACAAGCTTATGCGCAAAGTTGGGCTTAATGGAAAAAGTGTAATGCCCATGATTAGCGGTTTGGCTTGTGCTGTGCCCGCTATAATGAGTGCAAGAAATATTGAAAACCGCAAAGAACGTTTACTAACAATCATGGTTACGCCATTAATGAGCTGTAGTGCAAGGTTGCCCGTATACACTATTTTAATAGCATTGGTAATTCCTTCTAAATTGTATTTTGGTTTTTTGAGTGTACAGGGGTTGGTAATGATGGGGCTTTATTTATTGGGTACCGTAATGGCACTTATAGTATCGTATGTAATGAAGTGGTTCATTAATATTAAAGAGAAAAGTTTTTTTATTTTAGAATTGCCGGTGTACAGGGCCCCAAGGTGGAAAAATGCCCTTACAACTATGATAGAAAAAGCTAAAATATTTGTATTTCAGGCCGGTAAAATAATTATGGTTATAAGCTTGCTTTTGTGGGTATTAAGCACTTTCGGGCCTGCAAAAAATATGGCAGGGGTTACTGCCAAATACGAGCAATTAATAAAGCAAAACCCACAGCAATCAACTGAGTTAAACCGGCAAAGAAAAACTGAGTTGCTGCAAAATTCTTTTGCTGGTACTTTAGGCAAAGCAATTGAACCTGCCATTCGCCCATTGGGTTACGACTGGAAAATAGGGATTGCATTGATAACCTCTTTTGCAGCAAGAGAAGTATTTGTAGGTACCATGGCTACACTTTATAGTGTAGGAGAAGATGCCAATGATAATAGCAGCACTTTAAGACAGAAAATGAATGCAGCTGTAAGGGCAGATGGAACCAAAGTTTATGATCTGGCAACAGGGTTATCATTGTTGGTGTTTTATGTTTTGTCTATGCAATGCATGAGCACGCTGGCAGTGGTAAAAAGAGAAACACGAAGCTGGAAATGGCCGGCTATTCAATTGGTTTATATGACAGGACTGGCGTATTTAATGAGCTGGTTGGTGTATACTATTTTTAAATAGCCGGCTTATAAATGGAGAATCAATTCTTGAACCGTACTTATGAAACCCCCTTTCCAATATAACTTTTCTTTGTACATATATGCATTATTTTGCCCTGTATTATTCAAATAAAATTAGTTGGGTTACTGGTTGTGTTCAAAAAATCACAATCTTGTTTTATATACAAAACAAATTGGGTCTTTATTTTTTGGTCTCCTCAATTTTATTTTTAAGTGTATTCCATTTTGTCTGTAACTGATTTAATTGTTTTTGAGAATCTGATACTGCTAAAATAGTTTGGGTTGTTGGGGCCATATCAGCATCCTGTAAAATATAAAACAGCCCCGTAAATGAGTTGCTTATTTTTTCAAAACCGGTGTTGCCTTGCAATAATGCCGCCAGTTCATCAAGGGGTTGAATGTTTTTAACATTGCCCACAGATAAGTTTTTTAATTGTTTCCGCACTTCACTTATCTCTTCAAGTGTTTTCATCGCACTTATTCTTCCCTGGTAACAGGTAAATGAAAGATCATGTTGTTGTTGCAATGCTTTAATTGATGTTTGCACCCGTGGATCTATTTTTACAATTACTTGTTGTGTATAACTATTACCATCGGTAGAAAGCTTGATGGTATAAAGACCTGGCATTACCCAAGGAGCTGTTTGTACGGGAACTGTGTTTTGATAGATTGCAGAAATTGGGTAGGTTGGCGGAACATTTAAAGGAGTATAATGCATATCCCACAAAAACCGGTGTGCTCCGGCTTCTCCAGATAATATTTGTTGAGGTCTAATCCAGTACAACGGAATATTTACGTCCGGAATTTCATACGGCTTGTCGTTAGTGCTGTATTTGCGGATAAGTTTACCTTGTGCATCTGTTATTTCTAACTGCACTACATCAGTTGATTTTTCTTTGAGGAAATAATCAATGATTGCTCCATCGGGAGGGTTTTCTCCGGCAGGTTCTTCCTGAGGCAAAGGCGTATCGCTGTTCATGTTCCAACGTACACGAATAGCCGTTTGTGGTTTGTACAAAATGGTTGATTTGGCAATCAGCTGATTATTTACCTGGCGTAGTGGTGTAATATTATCAAGAATCCAAAAGCTTCTGCCATGTGTGCCCACAACAATATCATCATCCTTAATTACCAAATCCCGGATAGAAGTAGCAGGCATATTTAAACGTAAAGATTGCCAGTGTTCTCCATCATCAAAAGAAACATATACTGCTCTTTCGCTGCCTGCAAACAATAAGCCTTTGCGTAAAGGATCTTCACGCACTGTATTGATAGGATCATCGGGTAAACCGGTTATTATTTCTTTCCATGTGGTACCACTATTGGTTGTTTTATAAATATGCGGGTGCATATCATCGCATCGAATTCTGTTGACAGCTGCATAAGCTGTATTTACATCTGTGTGGCTCGCTTCCATCAACGATATTTTACTCCAGGAAGTAACTTGCGGAGGGGTAACATTTTTCCATGTTTTACCTCCATCATGCGTAAGCTGAATGTAGCCATCATCTGTTCCGGCCCAAATTGTATTAATGTCTTTGAAAGAGGGTGCGATGGTATACACCACTCCCCGGCGAGGCATTTTTTTCATCTGCTCATTCGTATAAATACCAACACTGGCAGGTATATCCCATGATTCACGTGTAAGGTCGGGGCTAATAGTTTGCCAGGTATTGCCACCATCTTTTGTTTTAAATATTACATTACCTGCAAAGTATAAAGTGGCTGAATCAATTGGTGAAAATAATATAGGGGCTGTTCTTACAAAACGATATTTGCCACTTCTTACGACTTCGGGTGAAATATTTTGCGTTTGCCCTGTTCGCTTATTATACTTTGATATTTTACCAGCATAAATAATATCAGCATTTTTGGGATCGGCTGCAACATAGCCATATTCTTCTCCACCAACAGGATGCCATTCTCTAAAAGTAATGGCACCATCATTACCACGACTTGCAATACCAACAGACCCGCTTTCCTGCTGGCCTCCATATACATTATAGGGGAATGCATTGTCGGTACTTACATGGTAAAATTGTGCGGTCGGCTGGTTGTACCAGGAGGAAAATGTTTGCCCGCCATTGACCGTGATAATAGCACCCTGATCAGCCGCCAGTAAAATAATATCCGGGTTATGGGGGTTTATCCAGATGCGGTGATAGTCATCACCACCCGGAGCACCCCGAAAGCCACTCCATGTTTTGGCACCATCTACCGATTTCCATACAACTACACCTGCTGTGTAAACAATATCTGCGTTTAAAGGATCCGCTTTTACTTCTGCAAAATCATCACCCCTTCCCCAGAGCCTTTCATCTTTATTAATCAGCATCCAGGAGTCACCTGCATCATCGCTTTTGTAAATACCTCCATACTCACCTGCATCAACTGTTGCATATAAGCGATTGGTATTGGTAGGGGCAATACAAAAACCAATACGCCCAAGCCCCTGTTTGGTCGATGGTAATCCTTTAGTTAATTGATTCCATGTAGTTCCTCCATCAGTTGATTTATACAAACCACTTTCGGCTCCATTCCATTCCCCATTTTCCCATGGGCCCTGTCTGCCAGCCCAAAGATCTGAATAAATAATATTGGAATTTTTTGGATCGATAGTAACTTGTACGGCGCCAGTATTTTCATCTTTATATAAAACACGTTCCCATGTTTTACCGCCATCAACAGTGCGGTAGATGCCACGTTCTGTATTGGCTCCATATGGATGGCCGAGCACTGCAGCAAATACACGGTTTTCATTGTTGGCATCAATTGCAAGCCCACTAATTTGCTGGCCATCTTTTAAACCCGTATTGATCCATGTTTTGCCAGCATCTGTAGATTTATAAATTCCATCACCCACTGAAAGATCGGGTCGCTGAATACCTTCTCCACTGGCAACATAAATTATATTTGGATTAGAGGGAGCCACAGCCACATCTCCTATTGAACCAGTCGGTTGATCATCAAAAATCGGAAACCAGGTATGGCCATAATCAATAGTCTTCCATACTCCACCGTTGTTAACCCCGATATAAAAAACATTGGGTTGCTGAGGTACACCTACCGCCCCAACAGTTCGCCCACCACGGTGAGGACCAATCATACGCCAACGCATACTGCTAAACATTTCCGCATTATAAGTCTGTGCAAAACTTATATTGACTAGCAAGATGCATATAAAGGCGATAGTATGCTGCTTCATAAAAATTGATTTAAATATAAAGGGAAGTTACGCGATATGTTTATTACGGCTAGCGAATTTGCACATATAATTTGTAACTGTGCAAGAAAATGGCTTAGTTTATTATATGATTATTTTTGTATTGCACTCTTTAAAAATTACTTTTGTGATCCGAAATAATCATTCTCAATAATTATATATGCCGTCATCTAAACTGAGTCAACTTGCCGAAACCCTTATTGGTTCTGAAATTGTAAAACTTGGGGCAGATATAAAGGCAAAGATGGCACAAGGCGATAAAATTTACAATTTTACAATTGGTGATTTTGACAGTTCTATTTTCCCAATACCACAAGAATTTGAAAATGAAATTATAGATGCTTATAAAAAGCGCAATACAACCTATCCTCCGGCAGATGGTATATTGGAATTGAGAAATGCTGTAGCTGAGTTCATACAAAAAAGAGAAGATATTAGTTTTGCCAATGATGAAATTTTGATAGCTGCCGGAGGAAGACCATTGATTTATGCAGCCTATCGTGCTATAGTCGATAAAGGCGATAAAGTAATTTATCCTGTACCAAGCTGGAATAATAATCATTATGTACATTTTACTGAAGGAGAACATATATTAATTGAAAGTAAAAGAGAAAATAATTTCATGCCTACGGCACTTGAAATAAAACCGCATTTAATGGGTGCTTCTTTATTGGCATTATGCTCTCCCTTAAACCCAACAGGAACTACCTTTTCCGAAGAGGAATTATCGGCTATCTGCGATCTGGTAATAGCAGAAAATGAAAAACGGGGAGATGACGAAAAGAAATTGTATTTATTATACGACCAAATTTACTGGACACTAACGTATGGTAAAACACAACATTATAACCCTGTTTCTTTAAGGCCTAAAATGAAAGAGTATACCATTTTTATTGACGGTATTAGTAAATCGTTTGCTGCCACTGGTGTAAGAGTTGGCTGGGCTTTAGGACCTGCTAATCTTATCAATAAAATGAAAGCTATTAACAGCCATCTTGGTGCATGGGCACCGATGGCAGAGCAAAAGGCTACGGCCAATTATTTATCACAAACACAAGCTGTTGATAATTATTTTATGTATTTTAAAGCCGAGATAGCTGAGCGCTTACAAAGAATTTATGAAGGATTTCAACAACTTAAAGTGGCTGGTTTTTCAGTAGATGCGGTTGCTCCACAGGCAGCTATATATTTAACGATACAAATAGACCTAACAGGAAAAATAAAGCCTGATGGAAAAAAACTTACTGATCAAAAGGAAGTAACTGACTATTTATTAAACGAAGCTAGACTAGCGATTGTCCCATTTACGGCATTTGGGGCATCTGCAAATAGCAGCTGGTACCGGTTAAGTGTTGGAACCTGTAAAAAAGAAGATATTGATGAGATGCTTGCAAAATTACGGGAGTCGTTGGAAAAATTAACCTGATTAAATTGAAAAACTAATTTTTACAATTTAAGAAAACGAAAGGTTTTAATTCCTGAAGACGAATGATTTTGCTAAGAGTAATTTCTTTGTTGATTATTTTGTATTTATTTAAATCAATTATTTCGTGAGCGGTAACCAAATTTTCCAAACGCTCAACAGTAAACAGAAGTTCATGTAATAACTCAACTTCGTTCTCCATGGCCTTTGGGCTCATTAATTCTTGATTAAACAAGACAAGCAAATCGCGGTTTATTCTATTCATTGATATTTAGACTTATGCAGGTTTAAGTACTTCTAATTAGTAACCAACCATTCCTCTTTTATTAGGACAACCACAACTTTTTTTTGAAGCGTTGCAACTTACTAGTAAAAATGATGTCACCAAAATCAGTAAAAAACCTACTTTTAAAAATCGTACCATAATTAAAGATTATAAATGTAAACTTATTTTGCGCATAATTATTGTATTTTTTAATAATTAATTTTGAAATTAACATTTTGCCAAAAACATACAAGATTCTTATAGCCCCGTTGGATTGGGGTCTTGGCCATGCAACCAGAAGCATTCCTTTAATAACAGGTTTATTGGCAGAAGGTTGTGAGGTCTTAATTGCAGCTGATGGAACTATTCAGGCATTATTGGAGCAAGAGTTTCGGGAATTGACCTTTTTACCACTAAAAGGATATCGAATAAAGTATTCCCAACAAAAAAAATGGTTGCCATTAAAAATAATATTACAAATCCCAAGGCTATTATTTTCAATATTCAGGGAACATCAGTGGTTAAAAAAAGTGGTGAAAGATCATTCTATTGATGCCATTATATCAGATAACAGATTTGGATTGTATCATAAGCATATTCCCTCTATTTATATTACCCACCAATTATTAATCAAAACCGGCAATAGATTTTCGGAGCGGTTGTTGATGAAACTTAATTATTGGTTTATAAAAAAATATTACGAATGTTGGATACCTGATTTTGAAGGGAATAGTAATATTGCAGGCCAATTATCTCATCCTTCACCTCTGCCGGCTAATGTAAAGTATATAGGAGGATTATCAAGATTTGACCCAAAACCCTCTGTAGAAGCAAAATATGATTTGCTTCTATTATTATCCGGACCGGAGCCACAACGAACTATTTTTGAAAAAAAATTATTGTTACAATTAAAGCAATATAATGGTAAGGCATTACTTGTACAAGGGTTACCAAAAGTTAATAAAATATCCAAAACCAATGAAAATGACAAAATTCATGTAAGGAACCACATTACCACTAAGGAACTGAATGTGGTGATTGAGCAATCTAAAATAATTATCAGCAGATCGGGCTATACTACAGTGATGGATTTGCTAAAGCTTCAAAAAAAAGCAATTTTAATACCTACACCTGGGCAAACAGAACAAGAGTATCTTGCCCAATATTTAATGCTGCAAAAGCTATTTTATAGCGTAGAACAACATGAATTTTTATTAAGTGATGCGTTAGAAAAAGCAGATCAATTTCCTTATTTACATTCATCTTTTAATATGGAACAATACAAAAGAGTGATTCAACAATTTGTATTAACTATGAGCACTGCTCAATAAAAAATACCAATCTGCTAAATTAAATTTATCCGGCTTTTGGGTAATCAAAAAAAAGCAACTCTTTTTTTGATGTTGAAAATTCTTTCCATTTGGTAATGGATGTTTTTACTGCAAATACGCCACAAGTGGGCATATTTGCAATTGTAACATTTTCTACAAGCTGATTTACAAATTCAGTGATTACGGGGTTATGTGAAAAAATGGCAACGCAATTATAGTCATCATTGAGCTGGGTAACAACTTCAAAAAAAGTATTTAAAGAGGCATGATATAATGCGGTAATAAAAACAATTTGCTCTTTATCTTTTTTATAAATGCTACAGAAAAGTTCTGCTGTTTTTTTTGCTCTTTTGGCCGGGCTTGAAACAAATATATTAATATCTATCTTTCTATCTAAAAGACGCTGTGCCATCACTGGTGCATCTTTTTTGCCCCGCTCATTTAATGAACGGTCAAAGTCATTGAGGGTTGCCAAATCCCAACTACTTTTTGCATGGCGCACAAGAAGCAATGTTTTCATGATTGATTACTTTTAGATTAGCAGGAACTTACCAAAAAAGAAACAAAAAGAATTGATTCTACATAGTTATAATAACACACCTCACTTTAATAAAAGCCTGAAAGTTTGTTATTGGGCTATTTAAACAAAAATCATTTAATATCCTCTCACATTTTTTCCTTCCATATAATTCATAAAAGCTTTATTACAAACACGATTGCCACCGGGAGTAGGATAATTACCTGTAAAATACCAGTCTCCCGTATTTGTTGGACAAGCTAGGTGGAGAGTTTCAATGGTTTGATAAATTACATCTACAGGGATATTAATTTCCTTAGGCGTTATAAGTTGTGCAATTTTAGCTGAAATTTCTTCTAAAGCAAATTGTTTGTAAACCTGTCGAACAACATTCTCAGTATGTAATTGGTTATTTCTTTGTAATTCCTTGCACTTTAATAAAAGATCATCGAGTAATGTTTCCTGTTTTCTTTCATATAATAATTCAATAGCAGCTTTGAAAGCAATAAAATCACCCATTTTACTCATGTCAATACCATAGCAATCGGGGTAACGTATTTGCGGCGCAGAAGAAACTACAATAATTCGTTTGGGCTCCAATCTTGCCAACATGCGAATAATACTTTCTCTTAGGGTTGTTCCTCTAACAATCGAATCATCAATTACTACTAAGGTGTCAATACCTTTTCTAACAGTGCCGTAGGTAATGTCGTAAACATGCTGTACCATTTCGTTTCGGCTACTATCTTCGGTAATAAAAGTGCGCAATTTTACATCCTTAATAGCGATTTTTTCAAAGCGTATTTTCCGGCTAATCATTTCCGAAAGTTTCTCTTCGTCGAAATTATTACCCCAGCTTAATATCCTCTCTATTTTAATTTTTTTCAGGTATTCATCGGCACCTTTTAGCAGGCCATAGAAAGCCGTTTCTGCTGTATTGGGAATAAAAGAAAAAATAGTATTCTTTAAATCGTAGTCAACGGCTTTTAAAACTGGCTCACTTAAATACCTGCCTAGTGCTTTTCTTTCTTTATAAATTTTTTCATCGCTGCCACGGGAGAAATAAATACGTTCAAAACTGCAGGCTTTTCTTTCCTTTGCTTCTACAATTTGTTCAATAGTATATCCTCCTTCTGCATCTACAATTAAAGCACAGCCTGGCATTAGCTCTTGCACCTCATTTTCGCCAACATTAAAAGCGGTTCTTATTGCCGCCCTTTCGCTGGCGGCAACTATAACATCATCGTTAACATAATAATAAGATGGCCGAATACCATGTGCATCCCTCATAACAAAAGCATTTCCATTACCAGTTAATCCACAAAAATTAAAACCACCATCAAAAAGAGGAACAGCTTTTTTTAAAACTTTAGCAACATCTAATTGTCCGGGAAAGGCTTCGTCTGCCTTTACGAGGAAATGATGCAATACTTCCATCATTGCCGCCAGGTCACTTTGCTTTTGAAATACGCCTGGCTCAAGGTTAATTAAGCTAAATAATTCCTCCGTATTTACCAGGTTAAAGTTTCCCGCCAGGGCTAAATTTCTTGCGGGAATAGTGTCTCGTTTTATGAAAGGATGGCAAAATTCAACATTGTTTTTTCCTTGGGTTCCATACCGCAAATGACCCAATAACAACTCACCTAAATGATCAACATTGCCCTTCATAAGGCCGGGGTGGTTCTTAATATCAGGCTGATATTTTTCAATTTCTTCAATTTCTTTACCAATTTGAGAAAACAGGTCTGCAATGGGCTGGTTGGCACTGCTTCGTATCCGGTGTAGAAAAGGGTAGCCTGGTTCTACATTGAGTTTTACAGTCGCAATTCCTGCACCATCCTGACCACGGTTGTGTTGTTTTTCCATCAGCAGGTATAACTTATTAAGGCCGTACAATACTGAACCATATTGCTGCTGGTAATAACTAAAGGGTTTGCGAAGGCGAATAAAGGCGAGGCCACATTCGTGTTTAATTTCGTCGCTCATGAATTTTTATAAGATGCAAAGTTACACCATTGAAAAATAAAAATCCCGGCAGATTGGCCGGGATCAAAATATATTTTGTTAAACCAACAATTTATAAACCACTTATAGTAAGACCAACCTGGTAAGGGTGTAACGACGGTCCTGCGCCATCTTTTAAGAAAGAAGTTATTGAATAGGCCCCAAAAAGAGAGAAATGACCTATACCAACTCTTGCTGTAGCTGCTAAACGGGTAGTATTAAAAAATGTCTTCTTACTTTCCTTTTCAGTATAGGCATTAAGTGTTGCACCGTTTTTATTTACCAATGTTTTACCTTTTGTATGGGCATTTAACATTGTACCAACCTTAACTCCTACTGCAACCTTCCAGCTTTTTCCTTCGTTTTCAGGATCAAAAGTGTACCTTAATTCAATTGGAGCTTCTAAAAATGTTGTAGCCATTTTATATTTCTTAAAATAGTTTGTTGAGTCTAAATTAGTAAAAGGAAGTTTAGTTCCGATTGAAGTAATACCAATACTTGTTTTCTTAAAATATATATTACTGCTACTAACGCCTAAGCCAAAACCGATACTCCATCTTGGATCACTTTTAAAAGGTTTATTCATCATTACATAAAAATTGAACCCACGGGGTAAACCTTTTAAACGATTTTTAATACTATCTGGTTTTCCACTCCAGTTATCATAGCTAAATTGTAGCATAATGTGATCACCGGCACGGTCAATAGCAACTTTACTCCAATCTTTTTTTTGTTTTAACTGTGCTGATACTGCAGTAAAGGAAATGAGTGCAATTAATACAAATGCAATTTTCTTCATAATGTAATCTTGAGTGGCAAAAATAATAGCCAGCAGGGTTAATGAAAGGTTAAATGAAAGTAAAAAAATTGCCCGAAATTCATCGGGCTAAATTTTTGAGTGGGCCCACCTGGGCTCGAACCAGGGACCACCTGATTATGAGTCAGGTGCTCTAACCAACTGAGCTATAGGCCCTGTTATTTTTACATAACGGAGTGCAAAAGTAAGATAAATAAGGTAATTTTGAAACCAAAAATAAAA
>JANXSR010000456.1 GCA_025352625.1 Ferruginibacter sp. | reverse complement strand
GAAAATTTTAGTAATTGGTGCCAGCGGCCAAATAGGTGTTGAACTTACTTTGGCATTAAGAAAAATTTATGGCAATACCAATGTGGTTGCAAGCGATCTCCGGGAAGAAAATGATTTATTAAAGGGCACAGGTCCTTATGTAAGTTTAGATGTTATGAATAAAGAGATGCTACATGTTCAGGTAATTAGGCAAAACGTAACACAGATTTATTTGCTGGCAGCAATACTTTCCGCCACCGGCGAAAAAAACCCTAACCTGGCCTGGAGTTTAAATATGCAAAGCCTGTTGAATGTACTGGATATTGCCAAGGAAGAAAAAATACACAAGGTTTATTGGCCTAGTTCAATAGCAGTTTTCGGTCCCACTTCTCCTAAAAAAAATTGTCCGCAACAAACGGTTATAGAGCCCATCACCGTATATGGCATCAGCAAATATGCCGGAGAATTTTGGTGTAATTATTATCACCAACGCTGGGGGCTGGATGTTAGAAGCATCCGTTACCCTGGTTTAATCAGTTACAAAAGTGCACCTGGCGGCGGTACTACGGATTATGCGGTAGAGATTTTTCATGAAGCCCTGGAGGAAAAAAGTTATGAATGTTTTTTGGAGCCGGATACTTACCTGCCCATGATGTATATGCCAGATGCAATAAAAGCTACCCTCGAATTAATGGAAGCACCGGAAGAAAAAATTAAAATCCGTACCTCGTATAATATCGCAGGAATGAGTTTTTCGCCCCAAGAAATTGCTGCTGAAATTAAAACACATATACCTGAATTTAAAATAACCTATAAACCTGATTACCGGCAGCAGATAGCCAATAGCTGGCCACAAAGTATTGATGATAGTGTGGCTAGAAATGACTGGGGATGGAAGGAAGATTACGATTTGTCTGCAATGACAAAAGACATGTTGGAGAATTTATAACCTCCAATTAGGAATATAGGTTAATGCCGTTCTACCGGTTAAAATAAAACTTGCAGCCCTTCTGCGAAATGTGATATTTTGCATCTTAACTATTACTATCATTGCGAAAAGTTATATCTATATTATTTTTATTGGCGATTTTTACAAGTCATATAGGATATTATATTTTGTATGCTTTTCAACAGCACCAAATTAGGGAGGAAGTTAAAAGGCAGCTGGTACTAAATATTCCTGATTCATCATTCGAGCTTATAATAGCTGAACAAAATGATACTTTTAGATGGGAAGAAGAAGGTAAAGAATTTTACCAAAATGGGCAATTATACGATGTTGCAAAATCTGTTAATAAAGATGGCAAAACGATATTGTATTGTATTAATGATAAGAAAGAAGAGGATTTCTTTTTTCACTTTGGAAAAAATTCAAAATCAGGAAATAACAAAGGGGGTACCCTCACACCTAAAGTTCAGATAATTGATTTTTTGGATGAGTTAATAACAAGTACTGCCGTTACCAATCCTGTATTAAATCAAAAATATCATCCTTTTAATTCTGCAATCGTTACTTTCTGTAAAGAAGTAAAGGCACCTCCTCCCCGCATTTGATTCACCTTTTCATTGTTGTTAAGTTTGTAAAACACTATTGGGGTATTTCATTAAAAGAATGGAGTGTCACTTATTTTCAAATTAACAACAAACTCCATTTTTCATTTTTATTATAATACAACTTCATGCAGGGGTGCATAGATTTCGATTATAATTATTTTATTTATCTGTAAAATATTTTGTTACATGAAACATATAGTTTTATCTGTTTTTATTCTTGTGCTATTTTCTGCTGAGGCAATGGCACAAAAAAGAGTTGAAGGAAAAGTCGCTGATGCTGTTAATAATATACCACTAGAGGGGGCAACTATTAGTATTTTAGGAAATGGAGACATTACCACAGATAAAGAAGGGCGGTTTTCTTTTGACTGTAGTAAATCCACAATGATTTCTGTTTCATACATCGGGTATGAAACTTATAAAGTAAATATTAAGAATTGTGAAACTCCATTAAATATTGTATTGGTTCAAACAAGTCATTCTTTAAATGAGATTGAAATTACGGCCACTTCTAACCAGAACAAATCTTTGTTATACCAAGCTGCCTCTATTACAAAATTAACCAGTACTGAGCTGAAACGTGGAACTGGCCTTTTTTTAGACGATGCCATTAATGGTAATATTCCTGGTGTAACAATGCAAAGAAGAGCAGTAGCTTCAGGGCAGCAGTTTAATATACGTGGATATGGCAACGGCGTAAGAGGCACCAACGGTATTAGCAGTAATTTTGATGGACAGGGTAGCAAAGTTTATTTAAATGGCATTCCTATCACTGATGCAGAAGGAATTACTTTAATGGATGATATCGACTTCGGTTCTGTAGGAAATGTAGAGATTACAAAAGGGCCATCCGGAACATTGTATGGATTGGCCATTGCAGGTGTGGTAAATCTTAAAACCGTCAAACCTGAAAAGGGAAAAACTTCAGTAGGGCAAGATGTTTTAATCGGTAGTTATGGTTTGCAACGATACACTACACATTTCCAGACGGCAAGTGAGCATTCCTCTTTGTTAATAAACTATGGCAAACAAAGATCTGATGGGTATATGGTTCACACAAAATCAAAAAAAGACTTTGTAAATATTGCAGGCGATTTTCAACCAAATGAAAGAGAGACCATCAATATTTATGCGGGGTATAGTAAAAGTTATGATGAAAGGGGTGGCGAACTCACCGTTGATCAATATAATAATTTTGATTATTCAGGTAATCCTGCTTACATAAAAAACAATGCACATTCCTCTGTAATTAGTTTCAGGGGTGGTGTAAACCATACTTACAATTTCAACAAAACAATTACCAATACTACTACGGTATTTGCAAACGGTGTGAGTAACAATGCCAGTTCTGCCGGTGGCTGGACGGATAAAACACCAATCAACTATGGCCTGCGTTCTACCTTTGATACAAAATTTAATTTGTCAAAAGGTATTAACCTAAGTGGCATTACGGGTATAGAAACACAACGGCAATATGCTCAGATAACCGGCTATCCAATGGTTGCAAATCCTGCTGATCCGAATGGCTATAATATCATTGGTACGTTGAGGAGCAACCAGGCAATCGTTACCGGAACTACTTCTTTATTTACGGAATGGACCCTTGCATTACCAAAAAACCTTTCTTTTACAGCAGGCTTAGGTATAAGTGATATGAAAATTGAATTGAATGACAGGTTCTATGTAGCGGGAAGCACCAAGCCAACTCAATACAAAACAAATTACAAGGGATTGTTATCACCGCATGTAGCAATCAATAAAGTTTTTAGTGAAAAAATTTCCGCCTATGTTTCGTACAGCAAAGGATATAAAGCACCGGTAAGTTCTTATTTCTTTATTCCTTTTACAGGACAATTGAACACTGGTTTGAAGAGTGAAATAGGTGAGCAGTTTGAGATTGGCACCAAGGGTACGCTGTTAAAAAATAAAC
>JANXSR010000393.1 GCA_025352625.1 Ferruginibacter sp. | reverse complement strand
TGAATGTTGGTCAACAAGACCAACATTGGCGTTTTCGATAGCTAATAAGGGTCGGTGCATTTTAAAAAAGCGTCGAAAAAACTACCCCTCCTTAATCTCACTTTCCTTCTGCTGCTTCTCAATCTTATCAACCCGTTGAACGAGGTTATCAAGGTTGCGGAAATGGATATATGCTTTGCGGTATTTGTTGGCATCAAAAGCCGGGGAGCCCATAAATACTTCACCTTTTTTAGTGATGCTTTTTGATATGCCGGATTGTGCGGTGATGATGGTATTATCAGCAACATTCAAATGCCCCACAATACCTACCTGTCCGCTGAACATGCAATTTTTACCGATCTTGGTAGAGCCTGCCACCACACCATGTGCAGCGAAATAAGTATTCTCCCCAATTTCTACATTGTGGGCAATATGTATCAGGTTATCAAATTTTACACCTTTGCGCAAAATGGTAGAACCAAGGGTGGCCCTGTCAATGGCGCAATTGGCACCTATTTCCACGTCATCTTCAATCAATACATTGCCGATCTGTGGTACTTTTTTATTATCGCTTTCGGGGTTAAACCTAAAGCCATCGCTGCCGATAACAGTGCCTGAATGAATGATACAGTTTTTGCCGATCTGTGTTTCAGAATAAATTTTTACACCGGCAAAAAGTGTGGTGTTATCACCAATCACCGCATTGTCACCAATATAGACCTGCGGGTAAATTTTTACATTGTTACCAATGGTTGCATTCTCTCCTACAAAGGCAAACTCACCTGCATAAATATCATTGCCAATGGTAGCACTATCTGATATAAAAGATAATTTAGAAATACCCTTTTTATTCAGCTTCACTTCGTTGTACATTTCCAGCAATTTAGAAAAAGCATCTTCAGCTTTGTCTACCCGTATTAAGGTTGCAGTAACAGGAGCAGTTAATACATACTCCCTGTTAATGATAACGATGGAAGCCTGCGTACTATACAAATATTGTGTGTAAGCGGGATTGCTGAGAAAGGAAATAGAACCCGGCACGCCTTCTTCAATTTTGGCCAATTTAGTAACAGAGACATTGGCATCTCCTTCTATCTGGCCATTGAGCAGGGCGGCTATTTGCGTGGCAGTAAATTGCATGGTAAATATTTTATTTAGGTTGGTTAAAATAATTTAAGTACTAACAGGGATGTTGAAATTAGGAAATTTAGGGGAATAATTCCACTGGTTATTACAGGCCCTTTACACCAATCATCTGGTTAGTTTCCTGGTCCCATACTTTTAATTTAAAGCAGGCACTCATTTCCTTTGGAGTGAGCCTGGTCACTTTACAATTTTGCAACTCGGTAAAATGGTTCATCACTTCGGGCAACCGGTAAAAGGGAATTTTTGAATTGAGGTGATGAATATGGTGGTAGCCGATATTACCGGTAAACCATTCCATAACCGGATTCATTTTCATAAAACTGCTTGATTCCAATGCTGCTTTTTCGTATACCCAATTTTTATTTTCATAAAACTCAACACCGGGAAAATTGTGTTGCGCATAAAACAAATAAGCTCCCATACCAAAGGCAATTACAAAAGGAAGAAAAAACATAAAGAACCATGCCTGCCATCCTGCAAAAATAAAAAGTAATGTTGCCACGGTTAAATGCAATACCAATGCTATTAATGAATCATAATGTTTGCGGGGATTACTTACAAAAGAACGAAGGCACATACCAACAATAAACATTGAAAAATAGCCCAAAGCAATTGTTACCGGATGCCTGACTGCCAGGTAAATAAATTTATCAGAGGCCGACATCTCCTGGTATTTTTTGCGGGTAACAATTGGATAAGATCCAATGCTTGCACTGAATAATTTTGAGTTGTGATTGTGATGATGATCGTGTGATCTTTTCCAGATACTTGTAGGAGAAAGCATATACATACCAAAAATGGTCATGATAACTTCAGCAGTCTTTGATTTGGTTAAAATGGTATGGTGTTGATGATCATGATAAATAATAAACATTCGTATCAATAGCAAACCAGCCAATATGCTGCAAACTAGTTTTAATGAAATAACCGGCATTAATAAAGTGCCTGAAAGCATTAATATCAACAGCGAAAGTGTGGAAATAGTATGAAACCAACTTCTGGATCTTATTTCTTTTGCATATGGCTTTGTTGCAAGTATCAGGTCTTTTCCAAGAAGCATTGTGGACGTTTAGATGGTGAAGATACTTTATTTAAATTTTAAACACGTTTGTGCTTCCATCTTTTATGTGCCCACAACCATGTTTCGGGCTGGGCAATGATGTCGGCCTCCAGTTTACGGGTATGAGTTTCTGTTATATTACCCTCATTACCAGTATAAGGAGGTGTTTGTAAAACTTCTGCCATCAGGGTGTAATAACCTCTTGTTAATTTTTTCACAGAAACAAAAACGATGGGATATTTTATCTTTTGTGCTATCTTTTCGGTACCCATAAATACCGCCGTATCCTGGTTTAAAAAATTCATCCAATGTGCACTTGCAGGGTTGGGAGATTGGTCAGCAATAAAAGCAGTAGCATTTAATTCGTTGCTGTTCTTCAGTATTTCTCTGAAAGTTTCTTTCATGGGTATTAACCGGGTACCAAACCGTTCTCTCATTTTGCAGATAAGCCCGTTAAAATATTTGTTGGTGAGCGGATGATAAATAACATATAACTGATGGCGGCAACTTAAACTAAATGTATTACCTGCCCACTCCCAATTTCCCTTATGCCCCATCACTATTATAACACTTTTATTCTCGGCCGCTAATTGTTTAAAAATCCTGTCAGCATCAGGATCTATGCTACAATGTTTTAGCATTGTTGCCGGGCTAATAGTAAGCGTTTTAAAAGTTTCTAGTAAAAGATCACAGTAATACCTGTAAAATTTTTTTTGCAGTACAAGAATCTCAGCAGCAGATTTCTCCGGAAAAGACTTTACTAAGTTGGTATGCACCACCGTTTTTCGATAGCGGAATACATAATAAATTAAAATGTACACCCCATCGGAAATTAAGTAAAGTAATGGAAAAGGTAATAAAGACAGGAGGTATATAAACGGAAGCGTTAAATAATAAATGATTGCTGACAAGGAGTAAATTATTTAATGAATTGTACGAATATAAAATATTATTGCTGATTAACTTTTCTTCTTAACAAAATCGCTGAGGTAGCTGCAGCTATTAAATGCTTCTTTATAAAAAGACGTTTTACTGTACTGCTTTATTAATTCAGGAAAATATTTATTGTTGGTAAATGTTGGCCAATAAGCTTTTTCGGCGGCATCCAATTTATCCCAACTGTAGTTAAACGCAGCATACTGTGGTTTCTGTATTTGTTTCTGGCTGCATTTGGCCATCATAAAAAGACAACGTGCTTTAAAGTTATTATCAGCAGCTGCATCCATTGCTTTTTTAAAATATTGTAAGGCACTGTAACAACCATAATATTCTTTTTGAAAATCGGTAGCATTATCAGGAATAGAATAACCATCACTTCCACTTCGGTCATACTGTACCAGTTTCCAAGCATGACCGTAATAGGTCATATTATACATGCCATTGGCTATTTTGTAATAATGTTTGGCAGCATTTACTTTGTCAGTACCAACCAGCATCAGTTGCTTTTGCATCTCTTCAGCAAAGGCAAGTTTGTTTGTAGCAAATTTTGCTTCGGTTGATAATGTTTCTTCCTGATCGTACAATAAGTCAACAAAAGGATTTGTATTAATAACCAACGATTTTTTATCAGCCTGTTTTTTAAACCAGGCGATAGCTTTAGGATAATCATAGCTTCGTAAATAAGCAGTACCTGCAAAATCTATTAAGGCAGCTTTACTAACAGTAGTATGTTGAAGCAGGTAAGTTTCAAATTTATTGGCTTCTTTATTATTCATTAATGCGTATAATTTTTCTACATCTTTCGCATCTAAATTATTGCGCAAAAAAGAAATTCCATTTCCGGTATTGTAGTAATTATCACTCCCGTAGTTAATCCAGTCTGCAGCTCCAATGGCCAGTGCTTCTTTGGCAATATCTCCCTGGCGGTGATAACGGCGTGCAATGATTTCGCTCATCAGGTTTCTGTAAAACTGTTTCCATTGTGTAATTTCATAATAACCCATATCAGCCGGTTTTTCATTTTTAGCTTTTGTTTCCAGCCACTCTATAGATGGTAATAAATGTTCTTCAAATACGGCATCAATTTTATCCTGTTCATTTATAGAAACCAACAAAGTTGTTAGCATCCACTGGTCTTTTACTTTTTGGGTTAGCGACATGTTTTTTGCAGCTGATAAATATTTTTTTGCTTTGGAATAGTCCTTCATCATGTAGGCAACATAAGCCGCGGCAGTTTCATACAAGCCTGCATTTTGCACTTGTTTATTTTTGGCAATATCATTAAGAAAGCTCGCAAGAGGGGCAAGCTCTTTCCCAGCCATATTTATAGCACTATCTGTTTGGCCATCATTCCAGGAAAAATAAAATGTTTTTCCACCCTTTTCATTTTGCAGCACAGGGGTAAAATATTTTTCTTCCAGTTTATTAATTTCTCTAACGGCTAAAACTTCCAGTTCATTATTGGCTGCATCTAATGCATAGATGTTTTTAATGGTGGCTAATTCATTCTCTGTACTTCCTAACGCAAATAGTGCCAGCATAGCAGCTTTCTCTTTATTATTTTTGCAAACAGACAGGTATTCGTTTTTGTCAGATTTAAAATCTACAACCCACCTAAAACTGATATAATTACTAACTCTTTTTGCGACCGATGCATTAAACGATTTACTGTACAAATAGGCAGCCTGCTTTTTATCGCCCAAG
>JANXSR010000078.1 GCA_025352625.1 Ferruginibacter sp. | reverse complement strand
TTGCAAAGAAATAAGCGGTTGCAGAAAAATCACCCGCCGTGGCCGGACTGCACACCTGCCATTCGCCACCACTGATATCCTCTTTTAGTTTGGTGCTAATGGTGTTGGGCACTTTAATATGCCTTATTTGTGAAAAGTCGGCCGCACTAATTTCGTTTTGATAATTGTCTATTTTACCCCAGCCTGCAATGGGCATTTCCATATTGGATTGTCCGCTGCAAACCCATACTTCGCCAACGAGTATATTTTTTAGGGTTACTTCATTGCTTCCATTTACAGCTAATTGAAATGGCCCGCCTGCATTTTCTGCTGCTAAAAATAGTTGCCATTTACCAGTTTTATCTGCAACGGTATTTTTTGTTTGCTTATTGAACTGCACACTTACTTTTTCGTTAGGTGCAGCCCAGCCCCAAATGCTGATGGGCTTGTTGCGTTGCAATACCATGTTATCGCCAAATATTTTTGGCAGGGTAATATTGGCATAGGTGGTTACAATGAAAAGTGTGGCGGTGAAGAGAGCGATCGTTTTTTTCATGTTGACAAGTTGTTGTATGGCTTTATTTTTTGCTTTGCTAAAGTAGGTAAAAACATGGTAGCAGCAGTGAATGGTTCTGAACATTTTAATGTGCCGGAAAATCTTTCTATTTTTCGCAATTACCATGTTATTCTTTTGTAAATTATTGGTGTAAGATATTCCTTAGTCTGAAAGGCTTTTCATTATAACCCAATATTAATGGAGACAAAAAAGGAACAATGAATAAAGGCATTCGATGATTGATGATTGCCAGGTCTCAATCAATATTTTCCCACCAGGCAATAGAAGTAGTGAGATTTTTCAGGTTAACGGCTTCACCAATCATAGGTGTGATGATCTCCATATTTCTTTTATTTGCTTCTGCTGTAACCCTTGTCACCGGCTCATCCCAGGCGTGTAACGATAAAGAGAACTTAGCCCAGTGTACAGGAAAAAGTACTTTTGTTTGCAGGTCGATACCAGCCTGTACTACTTCCTCGGGCATCATATGAATGTATTTCCAATAACGATTGTATTGGCCGCATTCTAAAATTGCAAGATCAAAGGGGCCATACGCATCGCCGATGGTTTTAAAGTGGCTGTCGTAGCCTGAATCGCCACCGATAAATATTTTCATAGTGGGCGTAGTTAATACGAATGACATCCACAAAGCAAGATTTCTTTTTATTCCACGGCCGGAGAAATGTCTTCCGGGTGTAGTGTTTACAGTAAAGCCGTTTTCTAACTGGATGGTTTCGTTCCAATCTTTTTCTATGATATTGTTGGTATCAAATCCCCAATGTTCCAGGTGGGCCCCGGTACCCAAACCGGTAATGATTTTTTTAATCTTTGGCTTTAGTTTTAATATAGTTGAATGATCCATATGGTCCCAGTGATCGTGTGTGATGAAGAGGTAATCAATGGCAGGGAAATCAGCTGGTGTGTACACATCACTACCTTTATAACTGGTAGTGGTAAAACGTATGGGAGATGCACTGCCGCTTAACACAGGGTCAACTAAAATACACTTGCCATCTACCTGCATAAAATACGAGGAATGGCCAAACCAAACAATTGTGTTTTCATTAGGTTGCAAGTTTAGTAAATTTAGTTTCCTGGAAGGAAGGATGCTCGCAGGTTTGTTTCTTTTGCTTTTACCAAAAAAGAATTCTTTCAGCACCGTAAAATAATTTGCTCCTTCTGTTATGTCGGGCGTATGACTTAAATTTTGAAATTGTCCGTCTTTATAGTTGGGAGATTGTTTAATTTTTTCGAGTCTTTCGCCGGTAGATTTTTTTCCGAATTTTGGTTGCTGTAAAAAAAGATATACAGTAACAATAAAAAGAAAAATAATTGCAATCAATAGAAGCATCAGGTTAATTATTTTCGGTTACAAGTAAGAAAATATTTTTCATACTCCTGACGTATTAATGAAAGGAAAATTTTAAAAAATAGAGAATTTATTTTAAAAAATTTTTTATTCAGCTTCTTTTATTACCAAGACTTATAATTTAACTATAAAGCTGCGGGAATTTTTTGCACCGGAACATCCCGGTCAAATGCCTTTACAAATTTTCCACTTTTATTGTAGAGAAAAATAGCGGGTACAGAACCAATGGTAAAGAAATTACCTATCATGTACCTATAATCCATACCCATAGTAATGCCTGGATATTTAGCCATATTAAATTCCTTATAAAAACGGTTGATATAATCATAACCGAGATTAGAAACCATTACAATCTGTATATTTTTAAACAATTTAATATTGGCCTGTATTTCTTTTACTTTATGCTGGCAATGGTCGCAATCAGGGCTAAACACCATGATCATAACGGCTTTATTTTTTTGAAGATTGGACTTTTCAAACCTGCTGCTATCCGGCACTTTAGTGATGCTAAAAGGAGGGAGATCTGCCTGCCTTGCGCTGATAAGGGAAGCCTTTGTTTGTGCAATCGCAAAGTTTCCTGATAAGCAGAAAAAAATATATAAAACGATTTTATTCATCAGTTGAAATTTTGATAAAGCTAAGAGAAAATGGTGATAATAATTTGTTAACCGCACCTCGGAAATATTCAATGGTACTTCTACATTTTTTTATTTTATAAAACTGTATGCATCTATAAAAAATAATTTCATCTATTTTAAAATCAACCCTTAATTTTGATCATCAAAGGAAATGGTGTCTTCCTACTTAACCGCTCCGATTCTTGTCGGAACTAATGGCGCCTACAAATGGTAATTATTTTATTACGGGTAAACTATTTGTAGGATGAACAACGCAAAATATTTTCAAGATCAAATTAATATTGCTAAACAATTACTTCGCTGGTCGGCAATTATTTTTCCTGTTTCAATTTCAGTTGGTTTATTGGTAGCCTTTTTTTTATGGCTGTTAGAGGTTGTTACCGTTATGCGCTGGCAACATTTGTGGCTCATCTTTTTGTTGCCCCTGGCAGGTATCTTAATTGTTTGGTTATACAGCAGGTTTGGTAAAAAAAGCGCAGCCGGTAATAATCTTATCATGGATGAAGTGCATGAGCCGGGAGGGGGGGTGCCATTAGGTATGACACCACTTATTTTATTTACTACAGTTATCACCCATTTATTTGGAGGCTCCGCAGGTAGAGAAGGTACGGCAGTGCAAATGGGCGGCAGTGTAGCGGCGCAATTTAGCAGGTGGTTTAAACTGGAAAAACAGCAGCAACAAATTTTATTGATGTGTGGCATGTCTGCAGGTTTTGCTGCTGTATTTGGTACGCCTGTGGCAGGTGCTATTTTTGCTTTGGAAATATTGTACATTGGACGAATTAAATACGATGCATTGATACCCTGTTTAATTGCCGGCATCATTGCGCATATTACCTGCGTATCCTGTGGCATTCAACATACACAATACACCATTGCATATAAGGGCAGCAGTGATTCCTTTTTTCCACATATTTCATTCGATCTTTTTTTATTGTTGAAAGTGATTGTTGCAGGTATACTGTTTGGCTTTGCAGGTTTTTTCTTTTCTCAGCTATCACATTTTATAAAAATCAGGAGCAAAGCAATTATAACCAATCAATGGCTTGTACCTGTTGTGGGTGCTGTGTTAGTAGTAGGCATCAGTTATTTGTTAGGCACCTTTGATTATCTGGGATTGGGTGTTACCAGCCCCAATAGAGATGGGGTTAGTATTGTAGCTGCTTTTAAAAATGGGGGAGCAGGATATTTTAGCTGGTTTTGGAAATTGCTTTTAACCGCCATTACTTTGGGTATGGGATTTAAAGGCGGTGAAGTAACGCCATTGTTTTTTATTGGGGCCACATTAGGAAACCTGATCGCCACTATTACCGGTGCTCCTGTTGATTTGTTAGCCGGTCTTGGTTTTATCGCCGTATTTGCAGGTGCTACCAACACGCCAATCGCCTGTATTTTTATGGGTGTTGAATTGTTTGGCTCCGAAAATATTATCTATTATGCGGTGGCTTGCTTTACTGCTTATTATTTTAGCGGACATTCGGGTATTTATCAGTCGCAGCGATTGGCAGTTGCTAAATTTTCGGTTGCACTTAATAAGAAACCAACTAGTACCAAAGTATAAAAAAATAGTTTGGCTGCAACTGTAGTAAATACCCTGTTCAATAAATTGTAATTTAAAAATAGTTCTGTAAAAAAATGAATAGCTATAAATAAAAGGCATCATGATATAAGCATGATGCCTTTTATTGCAAAATTTTCAGTTCAAAACCAGCGTAAGTGTGTTAAAATTAAGCCCTTATTTTAAGATGTATCCAATAAAAAAGTAACCAAAATACTACCTCTAATACTGTAACAATAACTATTCCCATCCACAAAGTCTTATCTTCCTGCTGTACATTTTTTTCTTGCTGATACATTGATTTTTTTAGTTTAAAAGCGTATGATAATTTTTTATAAAAGTAACCTAAAAGGGTCAGTATAAAATGCATGCTTTAATGAATCTTATAAAATGGGGCAGGTTAAAAGTTACTACAAATTTCAAATAACAGCAACCCAGTTTTATATCACTTTATATATGAAAAGGTAATTAAACTTTCTCTGCCATATCCGGAATATCCACTGCTTTATATTCACCGGCATCTAATTTTTTCTTGGTGGCTTCAAAAGCATTTAGTGTAATTTCAATATCTTCCTCGGTATGAACAGCAGTGGGAATCAAACGATAAATAATATCTCCTTTTGGTATTACCGGATACACCACAATGGAACAAAAAATATGATAATTCTCCCGAAGGTCCATCACCATTTGTGTAGCTTCTGGCACATCTCCCTTCATGTAAATTGGAGTAACCGGGCTGTTGGTATCACCAATATCGAAACCACGTTCTTTTAAACCGTTTTGTAACAGCGCAACATTGTGCCATAGTTTTGTTCTTAAGTCGGGCATGGTAGTAACCATTTCCATCCGTTTTAACATGCCATCCACAATCAGCAGAGGCAGGCTTTTCGCAAATATCTGAGAACGGGTGTTGTACCGTAAATATTTCAATACTGCTTTGGGTCCGCTAATAAAAGCTCCGATGCTACCCATACTTTTTACAAAAGTGCTGAAGTATAAATCAATGCCTTCCTGGCAATCTTGCGCTTCATCTGCACCGGCGCCGGTTGGGCCCATGTAACCAAAGCCATGGGCATCGTCTATTAAAATCCTGAAGTCGTACTGCTTTTTTAGTGCAACAATCTCTTTTAAAATACCCTGCTCTCCATCCATGCCAAATACGCCTTCTGTAATTACCAGGATACCACCGCCTTGTTTGGCAGCCAATTCAGTGGCACGTTGCAACTGTTTTTCACAATCTTCAATA
>JANXSR010000306.1 GCA_025352625.1 Ferruginibacter sp. | reverse complement strand
CGGCTCAATAGTAAATACCATACCGGCTTTGATAGGTTCGGTACGGGTACCTAAATCGTGTACATCAATTCCTAAATGATGAGAAATACCGTGGTATAAATATTTTCGGTATGCCCTGTTATCCGAATCTTCGTTTTTAATGTCTGCTTTTTTTAGCAGTCCTATTTTTTGAAAAATAACACTAGCCTCATCCCCTACTTTTTCTGTGTAATCAGCAATGCTGATACCAGGTTTTAATATACTGGCTGCATAATAATGTAAGTGTAGGCAGGCATTGTAAACAGTTTTTTGCCGCCTGGTGAATTTGCCATTAACGGGAACTGTTCTTGTTAAATCAGCATTATAATTTCCATAGCTTGCACCAAAATCCATTAATATCAATTCACCGTCTTTACATTGCTCGTTATTTTCTACATAATGTAAGGTTCTTGCCCTATCGCCGCTGGCAATAATTGATCCGTAAGCTTCCCCAGTTGCACGTTGTGATAAAAAAGAATGTATGATTTCCGCCTCAATTTCATACTCCATTATACCCGGCTTTATAAACTGTAGAAGACGCCTGAAAGCAACTTCTGTAATATCAATTGCCTTTTGAATTACTTCCACCTCTAATGCTGTTTTTATGGAACGAGCTTCTTTTAAGATAACTGCACTGCGTTTATATTGATGTAATGGATAACGCTGCCGCATCATTTCTGCATACCGGTAATCTCTTACTGGTACAAGGTTTGCTTTGCGATCATTCTCATTTGTGTTTAGGTAAATGGTATTTACCAAATGTATCCACGGTTGCAAAACGCCATCCAGCACATCTAACCAAACTATGGTTGGTATTCCTGAAATGGCTGTTGCTTCATTTGCCCTTAGCCTGTGCCCATCCCATTTTTCTTTTAATTCATTGGGTCTTACTAATACCAGTACTTCCCTGTATTTAGGGTCGGGATAGCCAGGGAATAATACCAGCATGGTGTCTTCCTGCTCAATACCTGTAAGCCATACCAGGTCAGCATTTTGTTTAAATCGGTGAATGGCGTCTCCGTTAAAGGGTAACTCATCATTGCTATTAAAAATAGCAATAGAGCCCTTGTCCATCTTTTCTATAAACCGTTTTCTGTTTTGAATAAATAACTCAGCGTTTAAGGGAAGGTATTTCATGAACAATTTATTAAGAGATTGCAATATACATTTTTAAAATGTTGCATAAAAAAGCAGTTAAACTATTAACGGCTGTACAACAAAATTTACATCCCTATTTAATGAATATATAAGATCGTAAATTAATCATTACATTTCCATTTCCGGAATGTTACCTTCAATGATAAGTTTACCTGCAGTTTTTGTAATGATCTCTTCCACAGAAACACCTGGAGCTCTTTCTATCAATTTAAACCCTTCATTTGTTATTTCCAATACAGCTAATTCGGTAACAATTTTTTTTACACAACCAATACCAGTAAGTGGTAACATGCAACTGGGTAATAGTTTAGATTCTCCTTTTGGATTTGTGTGCATCATGGCAACTATGATGTTTTTAGCACTTGCAACTAAATCCATTGCACCTCCCATACCCTTCACCATTTTACCAGGTATTTTCCAGTTGGCAATATCACCGGTTTCACTTACTTCCATTGCACCTAAAATTGTCAAATCAACTTTACCGGCCCTGATCATTCCAAAGCTCATGGCACTATCAAAAAAAGAAGATCCGGGAATGGTAGTGATCGTCTGCTTTCCTGCATTTATTAAATCTGCATCTTCTTCTCCCTCAAAAGGAAATGGCCCCATGCCTAACAACCCATTTTCACTTTGCAGTACAACTTTAATACCATCAGGAATATAGTTGGCGACCAGGGTTGGGATACCAATACCCAAATTAACATAGTATCCATCTTTTAATTCCTTAGCCAATCTTTGAGCTATCTGGTTTTTATTGAGCATATCCTATCCCCTAAGGAGGTAATTTTAAGATGATAAAATAAAAATTCAACTCCCGATAAAATTAATCAGCACATAACGAAATTTCTTCTATAGGTTTAATGGTGCAGGCCTTACTGTTTTTTGTTCTATTCTTTTCTGATAATTTTTTCCTTCAAATATTCGATGAACATAAATACCTGGAGTATGTATTTGATTGGCATCCAATGTTCCTGCCGGTACTAATTCTTCTACTTCCGCAATAGTTATTTTACCAGCCATGGCCATTAAAGGATTAAAGTTACGAGCTGTTTCTTTGTAAATAAGATTACCCTCTGAATCTCCTTTCCAAGCTTTAACAAAAGCAAAATCTGCATCAAAAGCATATTCCAATAAGTACTCCTTACCATTAAATGTTCTTACTTCTTTTCCAATCGCTACTTCTGTTCCAACACCGGCTGGCGTAAATATGGCGGGCATACCATAGCCGGCGGCCATGCACCTTGTTGCCAATGTTCCTTGCGGTATTAATTCTACTTCTAATTCGCCACTCAATAACTGCCTTTCAAATTCTGCATTTTCACCAACGTAGGAGGAAATCATTTTTTTTACCTGCTTATTCTGAAGCATTAAACCAATGCCAAAATCATCGACCCCCGCATTATTTGAAATACAGGTTAAATTTTTTGTACCTTTTTTAATCATGGCTGTTATACAATTTTCCGGAATTCCACATAATCCAAAACCTCCAAGTAATAACGTTGCTCCGTCATTTATATCAGTGAGTGCTGATAGTGCATTAATGAAAACTTTATTCATATGATATTGCTGTGGAGTTGATTTACCGTTCAGGTTTTAATATTCGTTTTCTAATAGTGCTGGTATCCTGCATTAAAGTTTGTACTGAATTTAATGTAGGTATGGGCATTGGTATTACTACAGGCGGCGATGGTGGCGGCAAAGGCATCAGTGATATCTTTTGCGGCACTAATGGTTTATATAAATTTTGGTACTTGTTTCTTTCTGCCATAGTCGTAATACTATCAAGCAGGCTCCGCATCAATTGAATATGGCCTGAATAATATTGGTAGCTTTTATAAAATTCTTCTTTATTTGTTTGATGCTCAGAAAAAATTTGTTGTTGCAGTTTTAGATTTTCTAAAGGCGCATTTAATACGGAATCCTTTTTTATAAACTGCACAGTAAGCGCTTCTGCCTGAATAACATCCCAAAGTACTGCCTGCATTTTATCAAATTTTAATATACCCAATGGTGCGTCATCCTTATTTTTACAACTAAAAATGCAACTAATAATTATTATAAACGCTGCTGCTTTCATTATCTCAATTCTTCTTTATACCGGGCGGCATTCGTAATATCTATCTTCTGTAACAATTCAGATGCCCTGCCTTTATCCTGGGGAGATGCTTTTGAAAATATTTTAATTAATTCATTCGCTTTTCCCTGAAAGAAAAACTGGTTAATCATAGTATTGATATTATCCGCATTGAAACTGCTAAGCTGGTTTAGTACATTCAGCATTTCAACCCTCGCCACATTTTCATCTTCATATAATTTATCCCCGGCTTTACGATAGTAATTATAATAAATGTCGTGCATAATTGCATACCTGCTATTTTGCATATTTTCAACTAGCCAATACCGGTTGCGGGTACCATCAAAGGCTTTCCATCCCGAAATACCCCGAGCTTCGGGTGCATTGTTTACAATATTTTGCGCCTTTTGAAAATAGGGTACTCCCCCACGTTGAGAATAAGAATCATAATCAAAAGCAATAACCATATTGGCATAATAGGCAAATATGGCTGTTAAATTAGAAACTAATCCGTCTGTGCCTGAAACCCTGTTGTCATTAAACTCTAATTGTTGAAAATCAACATATTTAAAAATCACATCCGCATCCTGAAAATTTATAAGGGGAGATAAATAACTTGAATTAAAAATTGGTCTGCCTGCCTGAATAGTGAGTGAAGCACTATATACATTAGCATCATTTGTTGGCTGAAGATTTAATAAAAAATTGCAATCGATTTTTTCGTTTGGTAAAAAATTATCTACTGTCCATTTCCGTGTATTTAAGAAAGTATTTAATGCAGTTTGTAAAGATTGAAAAGTATTTTTATTTACAGAAGTTCCTATTCGACTGCTATTAACAGTAACCCTTGCATTAAGTTCCTGTGCATTGACAATGTTTATAAACAACAAAAAAAATAAAATAAATATTGCTTTAGTATAAGGCATATTAAAGGTTGATAATTGTATTTACAATATCGACAGCTACCTCGGGTTTAGACTTTGTGTCAAAATGATATTCTTTACCCGTTTTATCAAAAATAGTTATTTTGTTGGTGTCATAACCAAATCCAGCACCACTATCATTTAATGAATTCAATACAATTAGATCCGCATTTTTTTCACTTAGTTTTTTTAATGCATGATTTCTTTCATTGTTAGTTTCCAAAGCAAAACCTATTAGTAACTGACCTTCTTTCTTAATGGAACCTAAATGCTTTAAAATATCTGGAGTTTTCTTTAATTCAATAGAAAATTGATTTTCTGATTTTTTTATTTTTTCTGATGCTACATTTACAGGAGTATAATCTGCCACCGCTGCGCTCATCACCGCAATATCCACTTTATCAAATACTGAAATGCATGCGGTAAACATCTCCGCTGCAGACTTTACTCTAACAACATTTATATTTAGCGGAATTGATAATGCAGAAGGACCTAACACAAGAAATACTTCAGCACCTCTTTTTTCAAGTTCTGTAGCGATGGCTATACCCATTTTTCCTGTGGAATAATTGCCAACAAACCGAACCGGATCAATTGATTCATAAGTAGGTCCAGCTGTTACCAGTGCCTTTTTCCCATCCAATTCTTTACCAATTAAAAAAAAATTTTTTAGTCTTTCAACAATCGTTTCAGGTTCGGCCATTCTGCCATCGCCAATTAATCCACTCGCCAATTCTCCTGATTCTACTGGTATTACTTCGTTTCCATAAGATTTAATTATCCTCAAATTATCTTTTGTGGCTGGGTGATGCCACATATCTTCATCCATTGCAGGTGCAACAATAACAGGACTGGTTGCAGATAAATAAACAGCAGTTAACAAATTATCACATAAACCATGAGCCATTTTAGCCAGCGTGTTACAACTTAATGGTGCAATTAATAGTACATCTGCCCATCTTCCGAGCATAACATGATTGCTCCAGGAATCATTATCCGAAAGTTCTGACAATACTTGATTTTTTGAAACGGTGGAGAGTGTTAATGTAGAAACAAATTCTTTGGCAGCAGGTGTCATTACTATTTTAACTTCGGCTCCTGCTTTAATCAGCAAACGAACCAATGCTGCGATTTTATAAGCTGCAATACTACCCGATATTCCTAATAGTATTTTTTTGTTTTGTAGCATAAAAAAAGACGGCTTTTGCCGTCCCTAAAAGTAAAACTTCTTATTTAACAATCGCAAACAAATCAAAAAATTTAACTAAATAAATCTTCCTCATTTTTACGGAAATAAATTTTGTCTTCCATAAATTCCTGAGAAGCAAGCAACGCCGGATTGGGCATACGCTCATAAGCTTTTGATATTTCTATCTGCTCTTTATTTTCATGTATCTCTTCCAAACTGTCTGTGTGGCTGGCAAATTCTTCCAGTTTATTATGCAGTTCTTCCTTAATAGAAATATTTATCTGGTTGGCACGCTTAGCAATAATAGCAATAGACTCATACAAGTTGCCGGTTTTTTGCTTAATGTCAAAAAGATTCTTTGGTTCTACTACATTACTGGTACCAGAACTTAGTTGCCGTCTTAGTTTACTCATTTTGTAATTCTTTAATTTTATTTAAACTTAAGTTATTGTATTCCTGTGCTTCTTTTAAATGTGTGCTTTGTGGAAACCTATCCGCAAAATCATGATACTCAGTAACCACCTTTTCAAATCGTTCCGTCTGCTTATCAATTACGCTTAATCTTGCAAATTTATAATAAGAAACTACTGTTTTCAATTTGTACAAATCCCCTGATTGCGATTCAGGATAGTCGCCAAGCAAATTGCTATAACAAATTGCCGCTGCCCTATAATGACCAATTTTATAATATAAATCTGCTGCTCTTAATTCTTTAATTTCAAGCTTTGCCCTGTTCTTATCAATTATTTCAGTTGCTTCTTTAATTCTTGATGACCCCGGATGTGTATTGATGAATGTTTGCATTACACCAATGGACTTAGAGGTATTCGTTTGATCTAACTCAACTTTAGATACCTGTTTGTAAAAACATAAGGCATGCATAAAATCCACTTCTTCTGATTTACTGCTATTGGGAAATACTTCCAAAAAACCCTTAAAGAAATTTTCTGCGTCTTTGTACTCTTTTAAATAATAAAAGCAATATGCATCTTTATAATAAAGTTCTTCAAATTTATCTGTGCCTTTGTAAACAGGATAAAGTTCTTCATACAATTGTTGAGCTATTCTATATTTTTTTTCAGAATAATATTTATCAGCCATGCTGAGTTTATATTCTGTATCCTTACTCTTCATCACTTTCCCATATTTATTACAAGCGGAAAATGATATTAAAAATAAAAGGGCCGTTATAAATACTTTTATAAAATTCATAAAGAATTGCGAAATTAATGATTTTAAGTCAAAAATCAGTTGTAAATATCAAATAGCAAAAAAGAACCCGTTAAGGTTTTGGTAAACCAAATGTTATGGATTTTATTACGTAAATCCTGGCAGGTAAGAATAATAAATTAAAAACCCTTCCAATAAATTGGAAGGGTTTTTAAACAAATAATATGTTTAATTAATTTGACTTAATATCAATTGTATTAGAATCTCCACCACCAATTACTTTATCTACAGATACCCTGTCTGCGCTTATACCCAATTTTTCAACAAGGTAATTTTTAACTGCATCTAATTTTTTATCTGCTAAAGATTGTTCTTTTTTAGAAGCACCAGGATAAGCAGTAATGGTAATTGTACAATTAGGCTTGTCTTTTAACTTGGTAGCTACACTAGCTAATAATGCTTTTGTATCCGCAGTTAAACTTGCAGTTTTTATTGAAAGGCTTGGATAGTCACCAGCACAAGCATTCATTGCACTATCTTTTGCAGCTAATAAATTTGATAAGGCAGTACAACAAGCAGGATCAGGACATTTACCAACACCATCTGCATCAACAGGTTGACATTCGGTTGGGGTAATTAATTGCTTGTCTTTACAATCAGGAACACCATCACCATCTGTGTCTCTTGTTACCCCATGAGAATCAACAGGACAACCTGACGGTGTATTTGGCTCTCTGTCTAATTGATCAGTTACACCGTCGCCATCTGTATCATCCAAAATTGGCTTTGGTAATTTCATGTGCTTGGGATTATTGATTTCGCTGTATGCATAATCCAAAGGATTTAACCACCACAATGGCTCAACAGATTTAGCACCTAAATTAAAGTTAATCCCTAAAGATAAATAATTATAGGAATCGTAATCAGGAGTTAAAACGGGATCTCCATTTGGATGCTCCTGCCAACGCTGTCCATCCAACAAATCAGACTTTACAAAAGTATGACGATCTTCTAAGGCAAGATTAACTCTTGAACTTAATTTGAAAGCTACCCCTGCTACTACAGTTGCAGAAGGTCTCAATGTATTTTTCCCAAGTTTTGGACGGCGGTTACCTTCAGATTCTCCATCTGTTTCGTAAGTATTATCCATTCCATCCTTTAATCTTTTAAAGATATTTTTTCTATTACTGTAAGAAATATCTCCTCCATTTGCTACACTGGTAAATAATGTTGTATAAGGGTTGTTACCAGCATCAAGTGCATTTACCTTAACATTATACCAGGAAGCTCCAATACCACCTCCCACATAAATCGAAATACCTGCCTTTTGTTTATGAAAGCGAATGTTACTCAAAGAAAACAATCCTTGAAGCCCCAAATCCTGTACATGTGTTTTATAATTATAAAAAACAGGTTGGCCATTTGCATAAGAAGATTTCCAGGCTGTATTATTTTGAAAATTATAAGATGGCTGAAAATTTAAACCTTTGGGTGTACCGTTAACGTATTGTAACCTCAAAGAAAATACATATCCCAAGGCTTTTCTAACATGCGCTTCGAAACCTAATCTTGGCATTCTGGAATCTACATCGCCAGAAATAGCAATATTTCCCAATGACAAACCCACTTCAAGCTGATTGCGTGGCTTAGCTGGGAAATTATAAGTATTATTTAAAAATTCATTCTGCTGAGGTTGCCTTTTTGCAGGAATCACAGAAGAATCAAATATACTATAACCTGTACCCATTTGGGCAAAAGTTGTAGACGCTATTAGGGTTATAAGTCCTAAAATTAATTTGTACTTTTTGCTTGCCATAACTAATTGATTATTATATTTCTAAAAATTTACGAGTTGTAATATGCAAAAATAGATGTTGATACTTAATAAACAAAAAATTTTATGCTTTATTTAAGTAATAAGTTCCTTTACAGGCCCCATTTTACTTTATTCGATGCTTTTAATTATAATTGCTTGCTACTTATTGAAAAATTAAAAACTAATTCTCTAAAATCCATAAATGCATTTAAAACAAGAATTACTTTGAACCCGTTCCTTCCTGCACTATATTGCTACTTTTTTACACTATGGATTTTATAAAAAACATTATTGGAGAAGAACTAAATACTTTTGAAAAGAAGTTTGCCGAATCTGTAAAAAGCCAGACCCCACTTCTTGACAGGATTATGAAATACATCATAAAGCGTAAAGGAAAACAGCTACGGCCAATGTTTGTATTTTTAAGTGCCAAATTACACGGTCCCATTAACGAAAGTACTTACAGGGCTGCTGCATTGGTTGAGTTATTACATACAGCTACTCTTGTGCATGATGATGTAGTTGATGAATCTCTTGAACGTAGAGGTTTCTTTTCTGTAAATGCCATTTGGAAAAATAAAATTGCCGTATTGGTAGGAGACTACCTTTTGTCAAAAGGACTGCTTTTATCAACTGATAACAATGATTTCGAGCACCTCCGTATTTTATCCGAAGCTGTTAAGCAGATGAGCGAAGGTGAATTGCTCCAAATAGAGAAAGCCAGAAATCTTAACCTGAAAGAAGATATTTATTTTGAAATAATCCGTAATAAAACAGCTTCGTTACTTTCTTCTGCTTGTTCCGTAGGAGCATGGAGTACCAGTAAAGATGCCATTATTGGAAACAAAATGAAATTATTTGGTGAAAAAGTCGGCATAGCCTTCCAAATAAAAGATGATTTGTTTGATTATGGAAAAGAGGATATCGGAAAACCTACGGGCAATGATATAAAAGAAAAAAAATTAACCCTGCCGCTTATCTATACTTTAAACAACATCAGCACTTCAAAAAAAAGGGAACTTATTTACATCATTAAAAATGAAAATAAAAATACTGAAAAAGTAAGGTATGTTATTGACACCGTTGTTGAAACAGGCGGAATCAGTTACGCGGCAGAGAAAATGAATTTTTACCGGGATGAAGCACTCTCCATCCTTCATGAATTTGAAGACAATGAAGTGCGGAAAGCACTGGAAGAATTGGTTCGCTATACTACCGATAGAAAATACTGAACTGGCAGAAAAGCTACTAAAAAAATTTTTGTTGTTTTTATAATATTGAAAATTATCATGGATAAACGCTGGAATATACTACAGGTTGATGACAGCGCTACAGAGGCACTTCGTCAGTCGTTAAAAGTAAATGCCCGGCTATGTAATATTTTAGTTCAACGTGGTATAGATGATTTTGAAAAAGCAAAATCCTATTTCCGGCCTGACTTAAATGAACTGCATGATCCTTTTCTGATGAAGGATATGCACAAAGCAGTAAACAGGATTTCTACAGCCATCAGTTTAAAAGAAAAGGTATTGGTATTTGGTGATTATGATGTTGATGGAACTACATCTGTAGCTTCCATGTTCCAGTTTATCTGCAAAATTCATGACCCCGCTTTTGTTGAATTTTACATACCCCATCGTTACAGGGAAGGTTATGGAATCAGCAAGTTAGGAATTGATTATGCAGCAGAAAATAATTTCACTTTAATTATATCTTTGGATTGCGGCATCAAATCTGCCGACCTTATTGCTTATGCAAAAACACTTGGCATCGATTTTATAGTATGCGATCATCATCTTCCGGATGATACCTTACCAGATGCTGTTGCCATATTGAATGCCAAACAAAAAGATTGTAATTATCCTTATAAAGAATTGTGTGGTTGTGGTGTAGGCTTTAAATTAATGACTGCATTGGCCATGGAATTTGGCGTCGGCGAAGAACATTATTTTTGTTACCTGGATTTGGTTGCAACGGCCATAGCGGCTGATATTGTGCCCATGACGGGAGAGAACAGGATACTTGCTTATTATGGTTTGGAACAAATAAACAGCAATCCCTGTGCAGGCATCAAAGCATTGATTCAATTGGGTGGGATACAAAAGAGACTGTCTATCAACAATGTGGTATTTGTGATTGCCCCCCGAATAAATGCAGCCGGCAGAATGGATGATGCAAAAAAAGCTGTGCAATTATTTGTTGAAAAAGACACCGACAAAGCATTGGAGCTGGCTAAATTACTTCACAGTGATAACAGTGACCGGAAAGAAGCTGATAGCCTTATTACTGCTGAAGCACTCGCATTAATTGAAAACGATACTGAGCTCATTAACAGAAAATCAACAGTAGTTTACCAGGAGCACTGGCACAAAGGCGTAGTAGGAATTGTTGCAAGCAGGTTAACAGAAAAATATTACCGGCCAACCATTGTACTTACACGTAGCGGAGATGTTGTAGCGGGCAGTGCAAGAAGTGTGGTAGGGTATAATTTATACGAAGCTGTACATGCATGCCGGGAATATTTACTGGGTTATGGCGGCCACTTTGCGGCAGCAGGACTTTCGCTGTTGCCGGAAAATGTAAATGCCTTCAGTGCTAAGTTTGAAGCGGTGGTAGCAGCCACCATTGCACCACAATTACTGATTCCAGAAATCATTATTGACTCCGCCATTTCTTTTAATGAAATAAACACCTCTCTTTACAATATTATTTGCCAGATGGAACCATTTGGACCAGAAAATATGCGGCCTGTTTTTATAGCTGCCAACGTTACAGATACCGGCTATTCTAAAATTGTAAAAGAACTGCATGTTCGTTTTGTTGTTAAACAAAGTAACAAAACCTTTACTGGCATTGGCTTTAATATGGCTGATAAATTCCACATCATCGAATCGAAAAAACCATTTGACCTGGTTTTTACATTGGATGAAAATGAATGGAATGGAGAAACGAACTTGCAATTAAAAATAATTGACCTTCGCTTATCTGCTTCAGATAATTAACAAAGCTTAATATCAAATCATTGAAAATACTTTCTTACCTGCAATACTTTTTTTACCTTGGCATTAACTGGAACTGGCGCATTGCCTACACCATCATCGGCCAGGAAATCAGCGGTGAAAAAAAATACAATATTGCTACAACTGGTGCTGATGAATTAAAAAGCTTGTCGAAAAAAGGAATTGATACATCGCATGCAACCATGTACATGCCCATCAGTTACCTGTTAATTGAAGAGATATTCAGGCAGATTCCTTCCACTTCAAAAAAACATTTTTTAGATATTGGCTGTGGAAAAGGGAGAGCTATGTGTGTAGCAGCCCACAACGGCTTTAATAACATTACGGGTGTTGATTTCTCTAAAGACCTGTGTGAACATGCCCTTGCAAATCTGCAAAGAACAAAACAACAATTCATTGCGCTACAATATGCAGTAATTACCAAAGATGCCATGAATTTTGAAATACCGGCAGATGTGGATTGTATATTTTTATTCAACCCTTTCGATGTGGTTATTATGGGTGCCGTAGTGTCGAATATTATGGAAAGTGTTCAGGATCATCCAAGAGAAATAGTGGTGGCTTATGCAAACCCACTCTATATTGATCTTTTTTTAGACGAAGGATTTATTGAAATATTTCATACCAAAGAAATGAAATACCTGGAAGCCGCTATATTAAAACTTCCGGTATTAAAATAACACCGGAAGTTTTTAAAGTATTATAATTATCTGCTTAGTTAACGTTCATTAAATCAACACTCCTGTTAATAAAATTAGTTAGGGTATTCCCTTTTAATAAACCCTGCGATAACAAGGCAAGATCAGCTAAGTTGTTAACCAGTTTTTCCTGCCTGTCTTTTTCTTGTGATAAAATCTTTTTGTAAACAGGATGATTACCGTTCACTGTTAAAGTAACTTCATCAGGCATGCTGGCGTAAAAAGCTCCCATCCCGCCTTGCATAGCTGCCATGTCCTTCATGCGACGCATAAACTCTGGTCGTGTGGCTACTACCGGTGGTGTATCTATACTCAATCCTTTTACTTCTACGGTTACATTCAATTCAGGAATTTTTACACCAAACAATTCTTTCAGCTTTGCTTCATCCTCTTTACTCAACACACTTTCGCCGCCTTCCTGTTTGTCAATTAAATTATCTGTAATATCACTGTCAACCCTTACAAACTGCACATTTTCCCATTTCATTTCCATCTGGTTTACAAAGCCGTTGTCAATAATGGTTTCCATCTTCACTACTTTATATCCTTTTGCTACCGCCTGCTGAATAAATGCATCCTGCTGTACCGGATCGGTGCTATATAAAATTACCTGCTTGCCATCCTTGTTTTTTTGTAAGGTTTCAGTGGCTATTTTATATTCTTCAAAAGTAAAAAATTTGCCTTCTGTGTCCTGTAGTATTAAAAACTTGTTAGCCTTTTCTAAAAACTTATCGTCTGTCATCATACCGTACTTTACAAACAAGCCCAGGCTTTCCCATTTTTCTTCAAAAGCTGTACGGTCATTTTTAAATATCTCTTCTAATTTGTCTGCTACTTTTTTAGTGATGTGTGCATTTATTTTCCGCACATTCGGGTCGCCCTGCAAATAACTACGGCTAACGTTCAACGGGATATCCGGGGAATCAATAACGCCTTGTAACAACATCAAAAATTCAGGTACAATGTCTTTCACCTCATCAGTTACAAAAACCTGGTTACTGTATAACTGTATTTTATCTTTTTGTATTTCGTATGATTGTTTGATCTTAGGGAAATACAAAATACCGGTTAAACTAAAGGGGTAGTCAACATTTAAATGAATCCAGAATAAAGGTGCTTCGTTGAAGGGGTACAATTCTTTGTAAAAATTCTGGTAATCTTCCGGGGTAAGTTCTGATGGTTTTTTAGTCCAGGCCGGTGTAGGGTTATTGATCTGTTTTTCTTCAAACATAATCGGCACGGGTAAAAAGCGACAGAATTTATCAAGCACTGTTTTTACCCTGTGCGCTTCCAGAAATTCCAGGCTCTCTTCATTCAGGTGCATCACAATGTCTGTACCTCTTGTTTCTTTCTCTGTATCTTCTAAAATAAATTCAGGACTGCCATCACATTCCCATCTTACAGCCGTAGCGCCTTCTTTAAATGATTTGGTAATTACCTCCACTTTTTCACTCACCATAAACGAGGAGTAAAAGCCCAATCCAAAATGGCCAATGATATTATTTTCGTTTTGGCCTTTGTACTTATCCAAAAATTCTTCCGCACCACTAAAAGCTACCTGGTTAAGGTATTTGTCCACTTCTTCGCCAGTCATACCAATTCCTTTATCAGAAATGGTCAATGTTTTTTTCTCTGAATCAATCTTTATTTCAATATTCAGGTCACCTAATTCACCTTTAGCTTCTCCCAGAGAAGACAAGGTTTTTAATTTCTGCGTAGCATCTACTGCATTGCTCACCAGTTCCCTTAAAAAAATATCGTGTTCGCTGTATAAAAATTTTTTAATAATGGGAAAGATATTCTCTGTTTGTACCCTTATATTTCCTTTTTGCATGATGTATAGATTTTTATTGTACCTGTCAAAGAAAATACCAACTATTAAAAAGTGACAAGATGACAAGGAAAAAATCCGCGATGAAATAATATTGATACAAAAAACCCGGTTATCAAATTAATGATACCCGGGTTGGATAATACTTAGTTATCTGGTTTAATCGTCTTTTTTTATATTGGCGGCACCACTTGTTTTTACCACCGTACTGCCTGCTCCTGAATAATAAATACTGGCAGCACCATCTGCATCCGCATTAAGGCTTACACTTGAATATACATGTGCTGTAGCTGCACCTGATGCATGAACTTTTGTTGTTTCACTCATCAATTCACCTGTTTTAAGATCGGCACTGCCGGAAGCTTCTGCTTTATAATTTCTGGTACGGCCAGATAATTTAATGTTAGCAGCCCCGCTGGCTTCGGCTGCTATTTCTGGAGCATCCACTTCGCCGTCAATAGAAGCTGCACCAGAGGCTTCCAGTGTTATTTTATCTTCATTTTTTAAAATGCTTTTTAAATCTATATTGGCTGCACCGGAACTATTTATTTTTCTGATTTCCGGAGCAGTAACATATACTTTAAAATGACCATCATTAAAATTTACCCCATCCTTTGTTTCTATATGCAATGTATTGCCAGAAACCCTGGTTTCTATATATTTAATAATGTTATCATCCGCCTCTACCTTCACCTCTGTTACCGGCCCGTTTTTTATTTCTACCTCATAAGCACCGCCTGCCGAAATCCCGGTAAAATCTCCCGTTGTTCTGGTTTCTGTTACAACATTTCCACTACCCCGTATTTGCCTACAGGAATTTAATACAACTAATGAAATGGCAAAAAATACAATTTGTTTCATATCTGAAAATTTTTACAAAGATTTAAAATAAAAGCTTGGTTTGCAAACCTTTTATATAATGATTGTTACCCTTTATACCTGCGTGCAATAAAATGTCACTCTTTAAAGACAAAGCCACACTAAAATCAAATTCATAAAAAATTGTTATCCCAGCCTTTCAATGGGTTGATAGTTTTATATTTGCCCACTTATAACCAACTTCTATATGAATTTTAAACGTATTAACCTTATCTCAGGCTGGGTAGTTTGTATAATTGCCTGTGTAGTTTATATCATGACAATGGAAGCCACTGGCAGTCTTTGGGATTGTGGCGAGTTTGCTTCAAGTGCCTATAAGTTGCAGGTACCGCATCCACCGGGTGCACCACTTTTTGTATTAATTGGCCGGTTGTTTATGGCTCCCTTTGATCCTAAACATGCAGCTACCGGCATTAACCTGATGAGTGCATTGGCCAGTGGCTTTACCATTTTATTTTTATACTGGACCATTACGCACTATGCCAAAAAGCTGGTACAAAAAGGAGAAGAAGAATTAACTAGTGGCCAGTTGTTCAGTATTGTTGCCGCTGGCGTTGTAGGCGCCCTGGCTTATTGCTTTTCAGACTCTTTTTGGTACAGTGCTGTTGAGGGTGAGGTATATGCCTTGTCATCTTTTTTTACCGCCATCGTTTTTTGGGCCATTGTAAAATGGGAATCCGCAGTTACAGAAGAAAATAAAGTGGGTATAACCGGTCATTTTACCGGTGCTGACAGATGGCTTATTTTGATATTTTACCTGATGGGTCTTTCAATAGGGGTGCATTTGCTTAACCTGTTAACCATTCCTGCAATGGTAATGATCTATTATTTTAAAAGATACAAAACCACCAACTGGGGAATTTTCTTTGCCTTTATTATTGGTTGCGCCATTACGGGCATCATTCAGAAAGCGGTTATCCAGTGGACCATTAAAGGTGCCGGAACTTTTGATATTTTATTTGTAAACGATTTTGGCCTGCCGTTTTTTAGTGGATTCGCTTTTTTCTTTGTGCTGATGGGCGTATTAATTTACATCGCTTTACGCATTGCCAATAAAAACAACTGGAACTTTTTAAAATTGGGTCTCTGGAGTTTTACATTTATGTTGCTCGGCTATTCAAGTTACTTCACCACATTAATTAGAAGTAATGCTGACACTGCCATTGATATGTACAATGTAGACAATCCGGTTAACTTGGTGGGCTATCTTGCCCGTGAACAATATGGCGAAGTTCCATTGGTTACCGGACAGGATTTTACTGCACAACCAACCGACCAGCAATACGTAGATACTTATATTAAAGGAAAAGATAAATATGTAAAAAACGGCCGCAAGGTAGAAACCACCTATGCAGACGAAGACCTGCATGTGTTTCCAAGAATGTGGGACCAGAGTGATGATCAGCAACATGCTACCTATTATGCAAATTTTGCCGGTATTGGCAGGGATCCAAAAACCAATGAATGGACCGGTAAACCAACTATGGGTGACAATATCAGTTTCTTTGCCCAATACCAGGTTGGCTGGATGTACATGAGGTATTTTATGTGGAATTTTGCCGGTAAGCAAAATGATATTCAGGGGGTTACTTTGGGCAATGTAAGAGATGGTAACTGGAAAACAGGTATTTCATTTTGGGACAATGCCCGCCTCGGCAACCAAACTTTTATGCCGGATAGCATGAAATATAACAAGGCCAATAATAAACTGTTTGCCTTACCGCTTATATTAGGATTGCTTGGCTTGCTTTACCATTATCAAAAAAATAAAAAAGATGGATTGGTGATTGGCCTCCTATTTTTCTTTACCGGCTTTGCCATAGTTATTTATTTAAATATGCCAGGCAATCAGCCAAGAGAAAGAGATTATGCGTTTGTAGGTTCTTTCTATGCCTTTGCTATTTGGATAGGTATTGGTGTTTTGTATGTGAAAGAACTACTACAAAAATTTATGAGCGCCAATGTTGCTAATTATATTGCAGCCGCGGTTTGTACCTTGGCAGTACCCGTAATTATGGCCAGTCAGGAATGGGATGACCACGACCGTGGAAAGAAGGTGCTGGCAAGAGACCTTGCAATTGACTACCTGGAGAGCTGTGCACCCAATGCAATATTGGTAACTTTTGGTGACAATGATACGTATCCTTTATGGTATGCACAGGAAGTAGAAGGTGTTCGCAGGGATATCCGTGTTATCAACTCCAGTTTATTAGGAACCGATTCATACATCAATCAATTAAGGTATAAAATAAACCAAAGCGATCCCATTGAAACAATATGGACTGCAGCACAGATTGAAGGTGCTAAAAGGGATTTTGTATATTATGCACCAAGAACAGGTATTGATCCGAATGAATACATGGACTTATATACGATGATGAAGGATTATGCCGGCAGTGATGATCCAACAAAAATGGAACAGGCAAGAGATGGCAGTTTGTTGAATGTATATCCTACCCGTAAAGTAAAAGTACCGGTAGATTTAAAAGTAGTAACAGAAAATGGTACCGTAAACTCCGGAGATAGTGCAGTAAGTGAAATGAAATTTGACATCCCGGGAAAATCTGGTCTTCAAAAAGGAGAAACAGCCATTCTGAATATTATTGCCGCCAATAAATGGAAACGTCCTATTTACTTCACTTCAGAATATAACGAACTTGGGTTTGGCCAATACCTTCGCCAGGATGGACTTACCTACAGGCTTGTTCCGGTAGTAATCAAAGTAAACAAAGAAGTAAATGAGAGTTGGGCTTACGATAAAATGATGAACAAATTTGCTTTCGGCAATGCCAATGTAACAGGTGTTTATTTTGATGAAGAAAACCGGCGTCATTTAAACAGCATTCGGTTGGCCTATGCAAAAGCTGCAGGCAACCTGGCGGAAAATGGTAAAAAAGAAGAAGCAAAAAAAATGCTCGAGAAATGTGACAGAGGAATGCTGGAAGAAAATATGGGTTACGGTATGGTTTCCCGTTTTCAGCAGCACAACTATGTATCGTACCAGTTTTTAGATGCTTGTTATAAAGCAGGTGATACCGTATTGGCAGAGAAAGTTACCCGTAGCTTAAAGAAAGATCTTGAACAGCAAATGGTATACTATAATAGCCTAAACGAAACAAGGTTGGCTCAGTTTGATGGTGAAAGAGGAGATATGGCAACAACTGCTAATTTTTTAAGAGGCATTCAGCAAATGGAGCAGTTTTATAAAAACCCTGCATCATTACCTGTTGAATTACCCAAAACAATAACCAACACAACTACACCTGCAAAAAAAGCAGACAGTGTAAAAAAATAAAAATCTTTTTTATTATAAAAATCCTTTTACTGAAAATGTAAAAGGATTTTTTATTTAACAAACGAACCAATCACTACACATGATTGTTTCGTAAATTGTGTAGTTGCAAAGCTTTACCAGTCAAATACAGATTTGAATGACTGACAACTTTGTAAAAGGTATTTAAGAATACGTAATTAATTATAAATTATGAAAGGGTACAATTTCTCAAAATACGATCCCAACCAAAATGGCAAAACCCGTTTTGAACAATTGCTGGATATTTTTACGCAACTGCTCACTTACACCAATGGGGATGTAAGTGAAGCTATGAAATGGATGAATGAATTAGATAAAGAATACAAGCTCACCAATAACGAATATGGCATGGGTGATTTTTATGAAGACCTAAAGGAGAAAGGATACATTGAAGAAAAGAAGGAAAATGGCGAAATAAAAATAACACCTAAAACAGAACAGGGTATTCGCAAAAAAAGCCTGGAAGAAATTTTCGGTAAATTAAAGAAAACAAAGCAAGGTAATCACCAGACTTTTAAACCCGGTGGCGGAGATGAAATTAATCCCGAAACAAGGCCCTTTCAATTTGGCGACACATTGGAACAAATTGATTTTACGGCTTCCATCCGAAATGCACAAATTAATCATGGTGCAGAAAGCTTTCGATTACATGAAGATGATCTGGAGATAAGGGAAACCGATTTTAAATCACAGACATCCACAGTACTGATGATAGACATTTCTCACTCCATGATTTTATATGGAGAGGATAGAATTACTCCTGCTAAAAAAGTAGCCATGGCGTTGGCGGAACTGATACAAACAAAATACCCAAAAGATACCTTGGATATAGTTGTTTTTGGTAATGATGCCTGGACGATTGAAGTAAAAGACCTTCCCTATTTGCAGGTTGGACCCTATCACACAAATACCGTTGCAGGGTTGGAATTAGCCATGGATTTGTTACGTAAAAGAAGAAATCCCAACAAACAAATTTTTATGATCACTGATGGAAAGCCTACCTGTTTAAAAGTGGGCACCAAGTATTATAAAAACAGTTTTGGGGTAGATAGAAAAATTTTAAACCGCTGTATGAGCCTGGCTACGCAATGTAAAAAATTAAAAATCCCTATCACTACTTTTATGATTGCCTCTGACCCGTACCTTCAAAAATTTGTACAGGAATTTACAGAAACCAATAACGGAAAAGCCTTCTTCGCATCGCTGGATAAATTGGGTGCTTTTATGTTTAAGGATTTTGAAAGTGGAAAAAGAAAGGCGGTTTATTGATTTCTTTGCCGGTTCTTTGGCAGGCACAAATACTTAGCCATTTAAAATTGACCGGTTTGCATGCAGGCTTCATTATTAACTTTAATATAGCCCTGATAAAAGATGGTATACGCAGGTATTGTGTTGAATAATTAAAACGCCTTAACGACTAAACGGCAATAAAAATAGAAGCAAAAAAATGAATAAAATTAAAACACTCGGCGAATTAAAGAAAAGCGGTTATGTTTCAAAAAGTATTAAAGATGAAATACGGGAGAACCTGATCAAAAAGATCAAAGCAAAAGAAAATGCATTCCCTGGCATTCTGGGATATGAAGATTCGGTGATACCAGATACGGAAAGAGCACTGTTATCCCGCCACAACATTTTATTTTTAGGCTTGCGTGGACAGGCAAAAACACGAATGGCCAGGCAGATGACGCAGTTACTGGATGAATACATTCCCGTTATTGCGGGCAGTGAAATCAATGATGATCCTTTAAACCCTATCAGCCGGTATGCCATTGACTTACTTGAAGAACATGGAGACAACACACCCATTAGCTGGTTACACCGCAGTCAGCGGTATGGTGAAAAATTAGCTACACCTGATGTAAGTGTTGCAGATCTCATCGGAGATATTGACCCCATTAAAGCAGCCAATTTAAAGTTGAGTTTTGCAGATGAAAGGGTATTGCATTACGGCATTATCCCAAGAAGCAATCGAAGTATTTTTGTGATCAATGAATTGCCTGATCTGCAGGCAAGGATACAGGTTTCATTGTTTAATATCCTGGAAGAAGGTGACTTACAGATACGTGGTTTTAAACTGCGTTTACCGCTTGATGTTATGTTTGTATTTACCGCTAACCCGGAAGATTACACCAACAGGGGAAGCATTGTAACGCCATTGAAAGACAGGATAGAAAGCCAGATATTAACGCACTATCCAAAATCAATAGAAACATCTCTGGCCATTACCGAACAGGAAGCCAATATTTATGAAGAGCAGTCTAAACTTGTAAAAATAAGTGACCTTGTAAAACGCCTGATTGAACAGGTTGCTTTTGAAGCAAGAGGCAGTGAGTTTGTAGATAAAAAAAGTGGTGTAAGTGCAAGGCTTACTATTGCGGCTTATGAAAATGCAGTGAGTTCGGCTGAGCGAAGAGCCATTATCAACAACGAAAAAGAAACACAGGTTTGGATCAGCGATCTAGTTGGTATCATTCCTTCCATCACCGGCAAGATTGAACTGGTATATGAAGGTGAACAGGAAGGCCCATACCAGGTAGCATTTAATTTATTGGAGAAAGCTATCCGCACACAATTCAGTTTGTATTTTCCTAACCCCGATACGTTAAAAAAGAAAAGAGGCAAAGAAGCAGCAGAAGAGAATCCATATAAATCCATCACCCGCTGGTTTGATGCAGGCAATCACCTGGATGTGTTTTTTGACACAAAGGATGAAGATAAAACACAGTTGTTATATAAAGTTGATGGCCTGCATGCCCTGGTAAAAAAACACCATAAAACTGCTAACGAAAAAGAAAATGCTTTACTGATGGAATTTGTTTTGCATGGCCTTGCAGCCTATTCATTGATCAGTAAAAAAGTGGTAGAGGGAAAAATTGAATTTAAAGACCTGATGGGCAGTATGCTCAACATGGGTGCCCAGTCTTTCGGTGAAGATGATTTTAATGACAGCGATTTTAATTAAAAAAAAGCCGGATTAATCATCCGGCTTTTAATATTTTATTTACTTATTTATTTGATGAGCAGCCCTATTTTTACCCCGCCGCTAAATCCCAGGTTAGCTCCCGAACCTGCTTTTTGAATAACAAAATGATTATAAAGATTATCAGAATAATAGTTGTTACTATTTTCATTTTTAGTATTGTCAAAAGCATAACCAACCCCATAGTATAAATCAACTAAAAACTTTTCTCCAAAAACCCACTGGCGGCCAAAGTTCAAAATAATAGCACCAAAAACATTATGTCTTGTTTCAATTTCAGGATTACCTGTTTTGTATGACAGCGCATTGTCTTTATAAAAACCCAGTGTTGCAGTTGGCTTTATATATGTGCCCTGCATAACATGAGTCATTCTGGTACCCTTACTGAAAAAGTTGGGTAGCTTATTAAACTTATAGCCTGCGTCAACAAATACACCAAAAGCATTTCTTTTATAAGGCTGATATTGCCCGTTAACGTAATAATTATCGATTTGGTAATTTTTTCCTGCACCAATGATTCCCAATCCCAATTCATAACTTTTTAATGGAGTCACTGATTTTTCAAAAGAGAATTGTGCGTATCCCAATAATGGAGATAAAAAATTAAACTTAATCGCTTTAGTAAGTTGCCCTTCATAGTTTTCAGGATCTTTAAAACTACTTGTATATTTTTCTACTTTACCATTAGCAAATTCAATTTTGCTTAAGGTTGATTTATCTACTACATATACTGGGCCATCTGGGTTTTCAAATAATTTGTACTTGATTTCGTCAGTACCAATTTCAATTACCTTGGCATTAATGACACTGCCTTTTAATTTGTAAATTTTATCCTGGGCAAAAAGCTGTGCGCTACACAGAGCGATAATAAGGAAGATAATAATTTTTTTCATAAAGCAGTTTTAAATTGAGGTTTTAGATTAGAGTTATAAAGATATTAAAGTGCTGCACAGGATCAAATTATATTTACTTCTCTTTCCAGCAGGATGCCAAACTTTTCTTTAACACTAACTATTATCTCTTCACTCAGGGTTAAAATTTCTTTTCCACTTGCAGCACCATAATTAACTAATACCAGTGCCTGTTTTGCATGGCAGCCTGCGTCTTTTTTCCGATAAGCTTTCCAGCCGCATTGTTCTATCAGCCAGCCTGCTGCCAGTTTGGTTTTACCATTGTGCAAATCATATCCAACTAAAGCAGAAAACGCAGTCTTTAAGTTTACAAACTGTTCGTTGTCTATTTCGGGATTTTTAAAAAAACTACCTGCATTGCCAATCACTTCCGGGTCAGGAAGTTTACTGCTTCGGATATTAATAACTGCCTGGGATATCGCCTGTATGCTTAATTCTTTTATTCCCATAGTTTGCAGTTCCTGCTCAATGGCACCGTAACTTGTATTAAAGTGAGGTATTTTATTTAAGCGATAAGTAACATTAAGAATAACAAACTGATCTTTAAATTCTCCCTTAAATATACTTTCCCTGTAGCCAAATTTGCAATCATCTTTTGCAAAGCGTACTATCTTTTTTTCAAGGAGATGAAAAGCCTCCAGTTGGTGAAAAACATCTTTAATCTCGACTCCATAAGCACCAATATTCTGCATTGGGGATGCCCCCACATTACCCGGGATAAGCGATAGATTTTCCATTCCGGCAAGGTTGTTATTAATGCAATACAATACCAATTGGTGCCAGTTTTCACCTGCTCCTGCCTTTAGATAAACGTAATTTTCATCTTCCCTAATTCTTTCAATTCCTTTGATTTCATTTTTTAAAACAAGCCCTTCAACATTTTTGGTAAAAAGAATGTTACTGCCCCCGCCTAATATAAAAGTTGTTGATTTTGGGTTGTTGATTTTTAGCTTTTCAAATTCCAGTATTTCCTCTAATTGTTCAATAGTGCTAAACCCGGCAAAGTATTGCGCCATAACATCAATACCAAATGTGTTATATTTTTTAAGAGAAATATTTTCTTTTACCATAACCAACCTCCTGTAAAGCTTTATCAATTATTATAATTATAGACTTCAATAAGTTACATAAACTGCTATTTAATTTGCATCAACATCTGCAATTATCACCACGCTTTTAAATTGTTTTTCTGTTAGCAATAAATTGAAATGATTGCGAATTATTTTTTTATACTGCTGAATCTGTTTCATATCCAGGGGCAGTTTAATTAACAATTCCATTAAATATTGATTGCGAATCCTTGCCACCACCGGTGCCGCCGGACCAACTACAAAATTATTAAGTTGTTTTTGCAATGCCAATGCTAATTTATTCGCCGCTTCCTCCACTACTTCTTTTAATTTATGCTTTAAAGTAATTTCAATTATACGGCTAAATGGAGGATAAAAAAACTGCTGCCTGTTGGCTATTTCAAAGTCGTACATTTTTTTATAATCATGATCTTTCACAAATTGTAACACCGGATGATTTATCTGTGTTGCCTGTATCAATACTTTACCCTGCTCGTCTTTTCTACCGGCACGGCCACTTACCTGCTCCATTAACTGAAAGGCCCGTTCGTTAACCCTAAAGTCAGCAAAGCTTAATAAGCCATCTGCATCCAGAATACCCACAAGGCTTACCTTTTCAAAGTCAAGCCCTTTAACAACCATCTGTGTGCCTACAAGCACGTCTATCCGTTGCTGCTCAAATAATTTAATCAAATTATCATGAGCAGATTTACCTCTCACTGAATCCACATCCATACGGGCAACTTTCAATGCAGGAAATTCATCTTCAATCATCTCCTCTATTTTTTCTGTTCCAAAATTTTTCTCTATCCAGTTAACGCTTCCGCAAGCGGGACAGGCAGTTATTTTTGGATAAGTGGTACCGCAATAATGACAATGCAGTTTATTAGAATATTTATGGAGTGTTAAGGTTACATCACAGTTTTTGCATTGGGGTAAATAGCCACAAGTTCCACATATAAGGTAAGGTGAATATCCCCTGCGGTTTTGAAAAAGAATTACCTGCCTGCCATTAGCTACAGTTTTTTCAATGGCTTCTTTTAATTGTGGCGAAAGCATTACTTTTCCTTTTTGTACTACCTGCCTGGTGTTGATAATTTCTATAACGGGAAGATTAATACCGCCAAAACGTTCATTTAATGCTACCAAACCATACTTTCCTTTTTGTGCATTAAAATAAGTTTCGATAGAGGGTGTTGCACTACCCAATAATACTTTTGCCTCAAACAAAGCAGCATAAAAAACAGCTGCATCCCTGGCATTGTATCGTGGTGCAGGATCCTGCTGCTTAAAGGAGGGATCATGCTCCTCATCTACCACTATCAAGCCAAGGTTTTTAAATGGCAGAAACAGTGCACTCCTTGCCCCCAAAACGATCCTGATTTCGCCGCTTTTGATTTTATTCCATAACTCTACCCTTTCGTTGTTATTAAATTTTGAATGATAAATAGCAATATTACCACCAAAATGAAATTGTAAACGACGAATCATCTGTGCCGTTAATGCTATCTCCGGTAAAAGATATAAAACCTGTTTACCTTTTTTATAATATGCTTCAATGAGTTTAATATAAATCTGTGTTTTACCACTGCTGGTTACACCATGCAAGAGGCAAACATTTTTATTTTCAAAACTTTCCTGTACCTGTCCCAAAGCTATTTGCTGCGCCGTACTTAATTCAAATGCTACCTGCATGGCTTTGGGCATTGATTTGATTCTATCTACACTTCGCTTTTCGATCAATAAAATTTTCTTCTCCACCAGTCCACCTAATTGTGCAGTTGTTGCACCTGATTTTTTTAACAGTTCTGTTTGTGTTACTTCTCCCGATGTTTTTATTAGATGCAGGTAACTCAACAACAACTCCATTTGCTTGGGTGCTTTTGTCCAGTTATTTAGCAACTCAGCCATTGCTGTTTCATTTTCGTATTGGGGGTTTAATAAAATGAAATTCTCCTTTTTACTTTTATATCGTTCACTCAGTGCTTCCCAAACAACACACACTTTTTTATCTATCAGTTTTTTTATAACAGGGTAAACATGAGTAATATCCAATACCTGCTGAACCTCTGTAATATTCAATTGTTTCTTTATCAATAACGCTTCTGCTACCAGGTATTCTTCATTATTTAAATCAGTAAAGTCATCGCCATAGTCTTCATTAAACAATAAAATAGTTTCACTGCTTAATTTAAAATGTGCCGGTAAGGCCGCTGCCATTACTTCTCCTTCGCTGCACATGTAATAATTACTCATCCAGTTCCACAGTTGCAGCTGTTGTGGATACAATACCGGTTCATCATCCAGTACGTTTATGATCTCTTTGGTGTTGTATTGAGGTGGATTGGCTGTAATAGATTTAATTATTCCTGCATAGCGCTTATTTTTCCCTAATACTACTTCAACTCTGCAACCTTGTTTTATTTTGTTTGCAAAAATTGATGGCACCGCATAAGTATAAGTGGTGGGCAATGCCAATGGTAATATTACTTCTGCAAACATTCCTGTTAGCTGACCGTTACTAAATTGTATTTCTATTTCGTTATTCAATATTCCATTTTAATTGTTGCTTCAATCTTTATTTATTTCTGCTTATCGCAATTCATTAATGAAAATTATTTGATGATTCCTTTTCTTTTATTACGCTACAGTAAAAGTTCTTATAAAGTTTGTAGTACAAGTGTGCTATCCGCCGCGGCGGACAATCTGCCACTGAATTTCCACATGGCTTCTATGCCTGAACAAAATCTTAAGTACTCATTTAAAATATAAGCATGACTATTTAATCCAACTGGCTTTATAATAAATTAGTTTTTGCTCCATTAGGCTATATACTTTTTCTTTAAGAGTATTTACATCATTAATTGTTAAACCGGCTACACTAATTTCTTCTAAATAAACAGTTCTACACCTTCCTGGTGTTAACGATAATACACTTCGGTAACTCATCCTGTCGTAGGTATCTAAAAATAAAATTGGTTTAATGGGTGTTTGTGTTTCAATGGCCACTCTAAAAGCTCCATCATAAAATTGTTTTAGTGGTTGTTGTGTCATATTAAATGTTCCTTCCGGTGCAATTACTACTGATATATTTTTTCGTATTACACTCTTTAATTTCAAAACACTAGCTGCTCTCTTTTGTGCATTTGATCTATCCACCATTACCACTGCGTTTCTATAAAAAAAACCAAACACCGGAATTTTTGACATAGAGGCTTTGCCCAAAATTCTAAAATGCTGATTGCGTATGGCCTTTATTAAAACAGGTATATCCATATAAGATATATGATTAAACACAAACACATATTGTCTGTTGCTATCATGCGGTACTTCAAAATAATTTTTGTGAAAAATTCCCCATAGTAAAAAAATAACATCTGCCCATATTTGGCAAATTTTATAAATAATATTACCTCCTTTTACTTTTCCTAAAAAAGAAGCCATCACAACAAAAGGAAACAATATCAGCATAATGCCAACAAAAAGCACAAATCCATAGATAGAAAAGAGGGTCATAAACAGAAAATGTACGTAACGCATAACTGAAAGCGAATATAATGCCTTTCTTATTTTAAGTATAGAAACAACTGATTTTAAGATAGTTTGCAGGGTAATTTGCAATAAAAAAAGTCAAAACTTACAGTTGCAACATGTTTAGACAAAAATCCTTCTTATAAAATAGTCAATTTAATTGTATTTCCCTTACCTTTGCCGTCCTAAATTTTGGTATTATGTTAGCAGTAGTAAAAATAGCTGGTCAGCAATTTAAAGTTAAAGCAGGCGATAGTCTGTATGTGCCGCACATTGAAGGTAAAAGTGGTGATAAAGTTGAGTTTTCAGAAGTTCTTCTGACAGACAATGCAGGTTCACTTACAATTGGTACCAATGTAAAAGCGATAGTAAAAGCAGAAATCATCAGCGACCTTATACAAGGCGATAAAGTGATTGCTTTTAAAATGAAAAGAAGAAAAGGTTTTCGTAAAAAGCACGGACATCGTACTCACTATACTCATATAAAAGTGATTGATATTGCTTAGTAAAAAAGTAATAAGTTATAAGTAATATGCAGGTAAGCCTTTTAAAAAATTACTTATGCAAAACTTAAACTTACCGCTTGAAACTTAAAATTTAAAATGTAAAAAAAATGGCACATAAAAAAGGCGAAGGTTCGGTTAAGAACGGTCGTGATTCGCAAAGCAAAAGATTAGGTG
>JANXSR010000305.1 GCA_025352625.1 Ferruginibacter sp. | reverse complement strand
CTTATCGTTTTTGCCTGTTTCAACAATGTCGTGCAAAAGTTGCTTACATTGAAACAGCGTCCAGTCGTAATTTCTTTGATAGACAGGAATAGCAAATGTCGTCTCATTTGTTGCTAAGAATTTGTCTACTTTAGTTTCATTTGCTTTCATACTTTTTATTGTCTATTAGCCCGTCTGTGTTCGGTCACTAGATGATACATAAAAGCTTCTACCGATGAAAACTTTCACTAACAAATTTCAACACTTCCGGCAATGCTGTTCTCCAGTAGGTCCAGTTGTGTGCGCCATCCCTTACACGGAATTCATGGTTTACTTTTCTGTCGGTTAACAGCGCATGCAGTTCCATATTGCCTTTTATTAAAAAATCATCATCACCGCAGTCAATGTAGAAACGAACGGTGTTTAGTTTTTCAGCAGGTGTGGTAGCTACAATTTTGAGGATGGAATTTTTATACCAGGTTTCGGTCAGATGTTTTTTACCTTCCAGGTTGGTGCCGAAGAGGTCGTTGAATTTATAGTTGGTCCAGTCTGCCTGTGGCATGCCTGCAATATGGTCATCGTTCCACACCGCAGCACTTAATGGTGCACAGGCTGCAAACAATTCAGGATGTTTGGTTCCGTAAATCAAAGAACCATAACCACCCATTGACAAACCAGCCACTGCACGGTATTCTTTTTTGTTACGTGTTTTATAAACGGAGTCGATGTAGGGAATAAATTCTTTTACAAAGAAATCTTCAAATGGCACTTTGCCTGCTGCATCGTTGATATACCAGGATACACCTGCATCCGGCATGGCGATGATCATTTGCGTAGCATCACCTTTGGCAATGGTTTCGTTGGTGATTTTTTGTACTTCACCAAATTGCGTCCAGCCGGTTTCATCATCTGAATAACCATGCAATAAATACAAGGTGGGATAATGGCGTTGGGAAGTTTCATAATCAGCAGGCAGATAGATGGAATACTTTACTGCTTTCCCCAAGACCTTACTTTGGATGGAAAGGCTTTCAATTATTTTTCCCTGCGAAAAGGCAAGGATAGAGATCAGTAAAAATGAAAGGCCGGTGATAATTTTTTTCATATGCAATGGTTGTTTGTATTTACTTATTAATAAGGGAAACACCTGACCGATGGTTCTTTTGTTTTAAGTATTTTAAATCAGTAGCGGAATTATTTGTTGTAATACAAACAAATAATTCCGCTAACAGTATATTCTTTGCAATAATTCTTATCTATACATATTTTGTTACACCAGGTACAGCAACCGGATAGAATCCATCTGCATTGGGTACCAAAGGTGGCAATGCATTCCAGTCGTACACTTTAGGGTGCAGGTCAAGACCGCAATTAATTGCTTTGTCCCAATCTACGATTTGACCGCTGTAAGTAGCCATACGCCCAAGTATAGAAGTCATGGTGCTGCGGGCACCATTTTCTGCATCATTGAATTTGTATTCTCCTTTTGCTATCGCTGCAAATAATTCGTCATGTTCAGTCTGGTAAGGATTGTTTTCTGTTGATTTATCAAACTGGTATAAAACTTTTCCTTTACTGTCTATGATATTAGCATCGCCGGCTGCTATTCTTCCCTTGGTACCAATCAGCAATTCGTCCACCCTGCTCATGGTGCCGGGTATGTGCCTGCACTGGCTGTTGAGGATACTTCCATCAGCATAGGTGAACTCCACAAAATGATGGTCAAATATTTCTCCATGGTCTTTTCCTTTACGTACCTGTCTGCCACCCATGCCCTGTGCCTTTACGGGATAACCGCCTTTGAACCAGTTAACCGCATCAATGTTATGAATATGCTGCTCGTTGATATGATCGCCGCAGAGCCAGTTAAAATAATACCAGTTACGCATCTGGTATTCCATTTCTGTCTGGTTGTATTTACGTGGCCTTACCCATACGCCGTCATTATTCCACCATGCTTGTGCAGAAGTAATATCGCCAATCATATCCTTACGTTTATACAATTCCCGGTAAGAATTCTGGTAATGCCTTTGCAAGCCAACTACCACATTTAATTTTTTTTGTTTGGCAATAGCCGCTGCAGCCTATACTTTTTGAATTCC
>JANXSR010000283.1 GCA_025352625.1 Ferruginibacter sp. | reverse complement strand
GGCTCAGTTTTATTTATTGGGGAGTAATCTTAAATTGTGCAAAATATATTTAAGTTGAAAATGGATATATCTAATAATTTTTTACCTGCGGGTTTATTAGCCCATTTTACAATAACTACCTTTTTGGAGCTTGGCGATGTTAAGGATAAAACGATTTTTTTCGAAATCCATTTGGAAGAAAATAACGAAATTCTAGGTAATTATAACAGTGCTTTATATGAGTCCAAGGGCTTTACGGAGGTTACCCTCCAGGACTTTCCTATCCGTGGTAAAGCGGTTTATTTAAAGTTCAAAAGAAGACGTTGGCGGTTAAAAACAGATCCTACTAAAATTATCCGCAATGATTTTCATTTTGTAGCCGAAGGTGCTGGTTTTACCCAGGAACTATCGGATTTTTTAAAAGATAGCGGTCGATACAAGGGTTGATACGATTACCAATATCAGCAGTTATTTTGGCGTAAAGAGCGGTAAATTAAATCGTCAATATAAAAAACACAGTAGTGGATTTAAAGATTGGGATCAGGGGGCGCATGCAGAAGATAATTTACTTTATCCGCACAATGTGGGGGAATACTTAAGTATCGATGAGGTCTCTTTATCACAAGGTGAACTTTATACTTTTATAACAAATAAAGCAGGCAAGGGAAGGCAAGGAAGCTTAGTAGCCTCTATTAAAGGAACGCTGGCCAAAGACATCATTGCAGTATTAATGAAACTTAGTGAAGATAAGCGTTTGAGTGTAAAAGAAGTTACCTTGGATATGGCCAGAAACATGCATGCGGCGGTTGCTGCAGTATTTACAAAAGCTACATTGGTAACTGATCGCTTTCATGTAGTAAAACTGGCAATGGAGGCTATGCAACACTTACGGGTTAAAAAAAGATGGGAGGAATTGGATATAGAAAATGAGGCGATTGCAAAAGCCAGAAAATCGAAGGAAAAGTATGTTTCTTTAGTTTTAAAAAACGGCGATACCCCCAAGCAATTATTGGCAAGGTGCAGGTATATTTTAGCTAAAAAAAAAGAAAACTGGACAGCCAGCCAGTTGGAAAGAGCGGAGTTACTTTTTACAAGATATCCCGACCTTATGCATGCTTACCACCACACTTTAGCCTTCCGTAATATCTATGAAGACCGTAATAAAGAATCTGCCAGAAAAAGATTTATTAACTGGATAACAGAAATAAAAAAACTCAAAATAAAAGAATTTAATACCGTTGCTGATAGTGTAGAGCATAATCTGGAAGACATCCTTAATTTTTTTATTAACAGAAATACAAATGCCAATGCAGAATCATTTAATTCTAAAATAAAACTATTCAGGGCCAATCAAAGAGGCGTAGTTGATACCAAGTTTTTTTTATTCAGACTACAAAAACTTTTTGCTTAGTCCCCACTTAAATGACGTGAGCCTAATAAATCCCTTTCCAACATATGCCCAATGACCTGAATAATTTCCTGCAGTTACTCCTAAATAGTATTGAGAAGCAAACATTTATAAAAATTACAGTAGGTAATAAAAGAAAGAAATCAGCAGATCTTAAAAATGTTTTTGTGAAGCCGGTTTTAATAAAAAATGTAATTAAATTATCATTCGTTTACAGATATCCCACAAACGATATCACTAAAAATTTCGATGCAAAAGAAGGCAGTATACTGATTAGTAAAATGCTGGAAGATGAATTTTACAACGCAGATCTTTTCACCACCGAAAACGATTTCCACCTCTCAATTCAAAAAAATAATACTATTAAAACTATTACACGTACTGCCACTTTAACTACAAAAGTGAATCTAAGTAATCACGACAAAGAAAAAATTCGCATTATAAAGACAATTGATAATATTTACCTGAAAGAACTTGGCGTTACTACAGCTGAAGGTATTGTAAAGAAGGACATGCAGGATAAATATAAACAGATTAACCGCTATGTAGAAATAATAGAGGGTGTTATAAAAGACCTGCAATTTGGGGGCGATATTCAGGTGGTTGATATGGGTAGCGGCAAGGGATATCTTACTTTCGCTTTATACGATTACCTTGTTAATAAGTTATTTTTATCTGCTACAGTAACAGGAATTGAATTAAGAGAAGAGCTTGTTAAAAAATGTAACCGGATAGCTTCGGATGCTCACTATACCAATTTAGCATTTAAAGACGGAACTATTGAAAGTGTAATTTTATCAGATATTGATATTCTTATAGCACTTCATGCCTGCGATACTGCAACAGACGATGCTATTTACAGAGGTATAAAAGCAAATTCAAAAGTAATTATTTGTGCCCCCTGCTGCCATAAACAAATCCGGAAACAGATGAATCCTGTTAACGAATTAAAATCTATTACAAAGCATGGTATTTTATTGGAACGCCAGGCAGAAATAACTACGGATGCTATAAGGGCATTATTACTTGAAGCCCATGGCTATAAAACTAAAGTATTTGAATTTATTGCCACTGAACACACTCCTAAAAACGTATTGATTGTTGCAATTAAATTAGATAAAAAAATAGAATCCCCAAAAATATCACTCGATAAAGTTGTTGCACTAAAAAATCTTTTTGGTATACAAGCGCACTACCTTGAAACGCTTCTTGAAATGTTATAATGAGTTTTTTACAGCTAAAAGATTTAGATATTATTTATAGAAGTAACAAAAAAAAATTATTTTTATAGAAAACCATTTCGAACTATATATTGCACTTATTTGAAAAATCGTACTAAACTCATAAATATTATACTGATTTTGTGTAATTGCTTTTGTTGGTTCAATTCTGTAAAAGCTTTCAGCAATAACGATACAACCGTGTTTTCAACAAAAGATCAGGCGATTGCGTACATTGAAAAAATAACTGAACTTAAAGAAAGTAAGCATTGGCCCAACATTAAACCTGATTTATTTCTATCGAACTTAAAATCAAATATTTCCAATCCGCTCAATATTTATGAAGGAAGCAATACCAATTTTTGTGGTTATGCCGCATTATCTTATTTACCTTTGCATTTTGATCCATTGGGCTTTGTAACTTTTATGGTTGAGCTATATAAAAATGGAGAAGCCAGTATTAGAAAAGAAAAATTTAATCCATCCGCCGCTATACACAAGGCAGCAGGAACATTGATTTTTAAAAACACCCTGGATATAAGACCTGCTGATCAGTTATGGTTCCTTTGCCTCGCTGATCATTTTAAAGGATACTTAAATTTTTTCAACAACACTTTTCAACCGGGCGATGAAGACAGATTTTGGGCATCTGCTAATTTTGCAAAATTCAACCGCATGATTCAAAGCCTTTACAATTACAATGTTGATGCAGTTGGTAGTGATTTAATAAGACCACATGTAAAAGATTTGTATACATACATTAGGGATAAATTTTTATTGGGTGGGACTGTTTTTTTATTTCTTGATAACCGTTACCTTACAAAAAAACAGCATTCACATTTTAGGCCAACTGCCCCAACCCACTTTATAACAGTGCTGGATATTTATAAAAAAGGCGATCTCATTACTCTTGTTTATTGGGATTACGGAAGCAAAACCCTTCGTCAGTTAACTCCGTATTTTTTAAAAAAGATAACATTTGGAATTTTGAACTGCACAAAAAAAATAGCTGATGGTAACTAAATTATGGTCAGGGATATTTTTGATTTGTATTATAATAATGCAATATTCCTGTAGCGAGTCTAAAGTTATTGCATCAGCTAATTATCAAAAAAATGAAAAAACCCTTGACAGTATTCATGAATTATACAACAGCCTTTATAATCAAACGCCGTTTTCTCTTGAGTTTAATAACAAGTCTTTTGATGATCTTTATATAGCCATTTATACAGACAGTATAAAGTATATTTACCAGTTTGGGATTACAGAAAAAAAGATGGAAGATACATTACAGAAGTACAATGTACCTATTGCTGGCATTAAGCAATTAGTCGGTCTTTTGAGAAAAGTGCATTGCTCCTGGATAACAAATTTAGATTATTATGAGAACGGCATTCAAAAAAAATTGACGTATATTTCAATAAGGTCCCTGATTCCTACATTTCCATTTATTACCAGCAAATATTTTATACTTACCTATTTTGAACAGCCTCAATACTACGATAGCAAAGGAAGGTTGATGGCAGGTAAGGAGATACGGAAATTAAGGCAAATAAATAATGAATTTTTTTACCGCATTAATGACAAGCTGGCTTATACGGTATCAGAAAAATTTAGGTGATAATTAAATCTGATAATGCCTTGTTTTTCCTTCCAAATATTTGTTTCCAATAATTGTACTCAGCGGTTTTTCGTACACTTTGCTTTCTACCCACGAAATGATATCCAGGTAAGCAAAGCTTCTTGTCTGAAAACGATTCTTCTCTAATCCCTTAATACTTTGTAAAAACTTTTCTAACTCAGGTTTCAATTTTTGTCTTGACAGTTGAAATGAATTTCGCAAAAATTTAAACATAGCTTCTTCTACAACTGTTAAGTTTTCCATTTTTGCCATAAACCTGTAAACAGATTTTATCAAGGATTCTATTATATCAAAGTTACCCAATTCATAATGAGCCATTAGGTGTAATAACCTTGCATAGCATTGCAGGTCATTTCTCATTTCCACACTACCATTAATTATCTTTTGAAGGTAGTCGATGGAAATATCATATTTTCCAGCCCCAAAATAAAGGTTTGCAATTTTATAATTAAAAACTAATAGCCGGTGATTGTCAATATAAAGTGAGTATTCTTCCAGTTTGTCTTCAATACCTTTTACTAACTTCAAGCCCTCGGTAAAAGTGCCCAGCATAAAATGCTGATTGATCTTAGAGGCACTTATGTAAACAAATGTTTGTATCCGGTGATTATCATGCCTGTTAGCAAGGTCCGTTGTTGAAAAAACTTCAAAGTCTTTTAGCACCATTTCAAAACCCTGATAATTTCTCAGGTCAAAATGTGCATTCAATAAATTATGCATTCCCTTAATGTAATAACCTGTCTCCACTTTAATCATTAATGGTTGCTCATTAAAAATATCAACCCATTTTTGTGCGTAGCGGTAATACAATAAGAAATCCTGCCTAATGAATGCATACCAGCAATAACTTTGATACAGGTATAATCTTTCATAAAAACCTGTTTGAGAGTGAGCCCCGGCTGGTAAATTATCTTCCAGAAATTGTTTTACATTTTTCTCATCCTTTTCATTTCTGGCATGACCGTTTTTAATATACCAACTGTATAATCTTAACGCCAAATTTGATAACCTTGATACATTATCCACCCTTGTATTTACTTCTATTGCTTCTATTGAAAGTTGCTCACCCCTGTTTTGCATACTTCTTGTTATGTGCAATGTTTCAATTTTTTTCTCCCAGGAGATAACCTGTGTTAGAAAATTAAACTTATAATGTGTTTTGGCTATTTCTTTTAATTTCTCCAAAATTTTAAGGCTTTGTATGTACAAACCTTTATTGTAGAGTATCCTGGCATAATCAAGTTGCTCATTTAATTGTAAATCTATACTGTCTGTACTTTTTAATAACCTTAAGCTTGAGAGTAATTGTTTGTATAGATGAACCTTGATATTAGAAAGTTGGGGCTTTTTTATTGAAGGCAGTTTTTTTAGAAGAATCGCTTCATCATAATCTGTAAGTTTATCTAATGCATCAAATAATTCTATAATTTTTAAATCTTCGTTACCTGAACTTCGTTTTATGTAAAGTTTAAAATTCCTTTTTTCTGCCTTTTCCAGCGATTTAATAAGCTGAAATAATGTATCTGTAAATC
>JANXSR010000235.1 GCA_025352625.1 Ferruginibacter sp. | reverse complement strand
ATGCTATGGCATAATTATCGCAAAATAAAAAACAGAAACAATTACATTTGCCTTAAATCAGTTAAACATGTTTGATATTCTATTACAGATAGACTCTACCAAAGCAGCCACAGAATTGTTATCTCAAAAATCAGAAAATGTATGGGGCGTACTGGCCAAGGGAGGCTTGCTGATGATTCCTTTGCTGTCCTTGCTAGTAGTAGCGATCTTCTTTTTTATAGAAAGATGGATCACTATCAGGAAGGCTGCTAAAATTGAAGATAATTTTATGAGCATCATCCGGGATAATATTATTTCGGGCAATGTAACCGCCGCAAGAAACCTGGCAAAAAATACCAACAACCCCGTTGCAAAAGTAATAGACAAAGGCATTCAGCGTATTGGCAAACCCATTGATGCCATTGAAAAAAGTATGGACAATGTAGGCGTTTTGGAAATGTATAAACTGGAAAAGAACTTATCGATCATCTCTATCATTGCACGCATTGCGCCGTTGTTTGGTTTTCTTGGAACCATCATTGGTATGCTGGCACTTTTCAAAGGCATTGCAGCCACCTCAGAATATACACCCAATACAATCGCCGATGGCATTTATATTAAGATGATTACTTCTGCAACTGGTCTGATCATCGGTATCCTGGCTTACCTGGGACATAGTTTTTTACAGGCGCAAATTGCGAGGATTGAAAATAAAATAGATGCGGCAAGTGCGGAGTTTGTAGATATTTTACAGGAACCAACAAGATAGCAATATCAATGGTGAATTGGCAATGGGCAAAAAATTGAAAACGCTTATTGATAATCTATACTATACAATTCGGCATTAACTATTCACCATTGACCATTCACTACTCACCATTCACAATAAAAGTATGAGCTTAAGAAAAAAATTTAAACCAGAAGCCTCCGAAGTAGATACGGGTCCATTGAATGATATCCTGTTTATTTTGATGTTCTTCTTTTTAATTATTTCTACACTGGCAAATCCCAATGTAATTAAGCTGAGCAATCCCAAAGCAAAAAGTGATACCAAGGCAAAGCAAAGTGTAATTGTAAGCATTGATAAAAACAGGGTCGTTCATGTAGGGCAGCAAAAAATAATTTTCGATTCGCTGGAATCGCAATTAAGAACACATATTCATGTGGGGGATAGCATAAAACCTGCTGTAGTGATCAATGCAGACTCATTGGTAGCATGGAAAGACATTGTTAAGATAATGAGTGTGGCTAAGAGATTAGGAGCTACCACATCTGCGTCAGTGAGTAACCAGTAGCCCCTCTCTCCCAAAGGGGAATTTGAACACACTGAACGGAAAAGACTTCAATTCCCTGGGCGTTAATCTCAATAATATTTTTTATTTTTTGAGGGTACGCTTTTATAATTTGTGATAACCATCAAACGTCTTAACGCCTTTACGGCAAATTTCAACAACAGCTATTTTTTCGTTTAGTTGGCTGCAATTTGTAACAACCATCAAACAACTTGCTGCCTTACCGGCTAATCCCAGCAACCACCATCCTTTCTTTACCGAAAATATCTTTTTTTATTGTTACCTCATTGTAAAAGGGTGAGAATAAATCAGCGGTTTCATTGGCGTAATCTTCATGCGTTTCCATAAAAATTTTTGCGCTTGGGTTAAGATGTGTTTTGCCAAAAGTGGCTATCTTTTTATAAAATAATAAGGGTGCATTATCCGGCACAAACAACGCCTGGTGCGGCTCAAAGGCAGTTACATTGCTATCCAGTTTTTCTTTTTCATTGATGGGTATGTAAGGCGGGTTGCTGATGATGATATCAAATGTTGGTAAGGCAGGCCATTGCGCTTCATTCAAAAAATTAGTCTGAAAAAATTGAATGGTTGTATCCTGCTTTATTGCATTTTCTTTTGCAACCAACAAAGCCTCCCCGCTAACATCAATCGCAGTAACAATTGCGGCAGGTATATTTTTCTTTAGGGCAATAGCAATGCATCCGCTTCCGGTGCCAATATCCAATATTGTTGGTGCGGCGATCTTATCAGTAGCAATATGAGTTAGTGCTAATTGCACCAACTCTTCCGTTTCCGGCCTTGGTATCAATACCTGTTCGTTTACCTTTAGTTTCATCTTGTAAAACCAGGCTTCACCTAAAACATATTGTACCGGCTTGTGTTGCAGCAAAGCCAGTAATGCATTACTTAATGCTTCCTCTTTTGTAACTGACAATGGGAGATCAGGATTTTTAATTACGTCAAATCTTTCAATACCAGCAAGGCTTTCAAACACCCAATCCGTTATCGCCGTGGCCTCATTCAGGTTGCAGATGGTTTGCAATTGTTGTAAAAAAAAACGGTATTGTTTCTTAATTGTCATTTTAGCAAACATAGTTTATTTTTCTATTGTTATTTTTGCCGCCTGGCAACACACGAAAAATACATGCATCGGTGCCTGCAACTGGCAAAACTTGGAGCAGGCAATGTGGCACCCAATCCAATGGTGGGTGCAGTATTGGTGTATGAAAATGACATTATTGGTGAAGGATATCACCAGCAATATGGCCAGGCGCATGCAGAAGTAAATTGTATTAATAATGTCAGCGAAGCCAATCGGTCATTGATTGAAAAAAGTACACTCTATGTTTCTTTAGAACCCTGCGCTCATTATGGTAAAACCCCGCCCTGTGCCGATCTTATCATTAAACATAAGATACCGAATGTGGTAGTTGCCTGCAGGGATAGTTATGAAGAAGTTGATGGTAAAGGAATACAAAAATTACAACAGGCAGGGGTGAATGTTACTATGGGTATTTTAGAAAAAGAAGCATTGGAACTGAACAAGCGTTTTTTTACTTTTCATACAAAACAGCGGCCTTATATTATTTTAAAATGGGC
>JANXSR010000072.1 GCA_025352625.1 Ferruginibacter sp. | reverse complement strand
TTGCAAAGCAAAAATTCTATTCGGTTTTTACCAGCCCTTGTTTAATGCGCAGCAGATAAAATTATTAGCAGAAAAAAACTTTACAATATTTAGTATTGATATGTTGCCACGCACTACCCGTGCGCAAAGCATGGATGTGCTAAGCAGTCAGGCAAATATTGCTGGTTACAAAGCGGTATTATTGGCGGCTAATTTATACCCAAAATATTTTCCCATGTTTATGACGGCAGCAGGTAGTATTCCACCCGCAAAAATGTTAATTCTGGGTGCTGGCGTAGCAGGCTTACAGGCAATTGCAACCAGTAAAAGACTGGGGGCAGTAGTAGAAGTTTTTGATACAAGGCCTGCTGTAAAAGAAGAGGTAATGAGCCTTGGTGCAAAGTTTATAGAAGTGGAAGGAGCAGCCGATGCCAGCAAAGCAGGAGGATATGCTGTTGAGCAAACAGAAGATTTTATGCAACGCCAAAAAGCTAAGATAGCAGAGAGTGTGGCGAAAGCAGATATTGTGATAACTACTGCACAAATTCCCGGTAAACCTGCACCGGTATTAATTACAGCTTCCATGATTAGTGCTATGAAAAATGGTTCTGTTATTATTGATTTGGCTGCTGCTACAGGTGGCAATACAGCGCTTACCAAAAATGATGAAACAATATTATACAATGGTGTAAGCATTGTAGGCAATTCAAACTTACCGGGTACAATGCCGTCTGATGCCAGTAAATTATACGGAAAAAATATCCTAAATTTTTTGCAACTCATCATTGAGAAAGAAGGCCAATTGAATTTAAATTTCGAAGACGACCTGGTGAAGGGAACATGCGTTGTACACGATAAAGCAATTACAAATGAAAGGGTAAAAGCATTGCTGGTGTAATCAGTTAAAACCATTTAAATTATAATTAATAGCATTCAATAATGGATAATATTTTAAGTTTCATTTCATCTAATCAGCAAATCATTTACATTGTTATATTGATGATTTTTGTTGGTATAGAAGTAATTGGCCGGGTGCCAAGTGTACTGCACACCCCTTTAATGAGTGGTGCCAATGCAATACATGGGGTGGTAATTATCGGTGCTATCATCGTAATGGGCAAAGCTGAAACCGGTAATTATTTTGCCCTCGCATTGGGCTTTTTAGCAGTGATACTGGGCACATTAAATGTAGTAGGTGGTTTTGTAGTAACCGATAGAATGCTGGAAATGTTTAAGAAAAAACCCCAACCACCTAAAGGGGCTTAACTGCAAGCATATTATTAAAGTAAAAATATTAACTAACAAATTTAAAAACTGAAAAAGCCCTCTGAGGGGTTTGAGGTATTATGGAACTAAATCTACTCACACTCTGTTACCTTATAGCATCAGTAACTTTTATCCTCGGATTAAAAATGTTATCCAATCCTTTAAGCGCACGCAAAGGAAATTTAATAGCGGCTTTTGGTATGGCAGTGGCTATTTTTGCCACTATATTTTTGTACGAAGACAATGGAGAAAAACTTCACAATTACGCATGGATATTCGGCGGGTTGTTAATCGGAACTATTGCAGGCACACTCTCTGCAAAAAAAGTAAAAATGACGGCTATGCCCGAAATGGTGAGCCTGTTCAACGGGATGGGGGGTGCATGTGCTGCATTAATTTCTGCAGCAGAGTTTTATCATATCTATCAATTGCATAAAAATTCGCCTGAAATTCCTTTTGCAGAACTGGCTACTGTTGGCCATTACATAACCATAGTGGCAGGTGCTATCATCGGTACTATTTCTTACACGGGAAGTATTATTGCATGGGGTAAATTAAATGGAAGGGTAAAAGATTATTCTTTTAAAGGACAGCATATTGTAAATATGATAGTGCTTGTGTTGGTAATAATTGCTTCGGTATGGGCTTACCAATCAACCATCGGAACCATCTTTCTTCCTTTTATATTGATCGGGCTTTTTGCTTTTATCTATGGTGTTTTATTTGTAATGCCTATTGGCGGTGCAGATATGCCGGTGGTTATTTCTTTACTCAATTCTTTTACTGGGGTTGCTGCTGCCTGCGGTGGTTTTTTGTATGATAATAAAGCAATGCTAACCGGCGGTATTTTAGTAGGCGCTGCAGGAACGTTGCTTACTATGCTCATGTGTAAAGCAATGAACCGTTCTTTAACCAATGTATTAATTGGATCGTTTGGCGGTGGTAACAAAAATGATGCTGCAACCGGAGCAACAAAAGCGCAGGGAAATTATAAAGAAATAAGTTTGGCTGATGCTGCAATGGTAATGGCCTACGCCAAAAAAGTACTGATAGTTCCGGGGTATGGCCTGGCAGTAGCTCAGGCGCAGCATATTTGTCATGAGCTGGAGAAAATACTGGAAGAAAAAGGGGTGGAAGTAAAATATGCTATTCACCCGGTGGCAGGTCGTATGCCTGGCCATATGAACGTTTTGCTGGCAGAAGCAGATGTGAGTTATGAGAAATTACTGGAAATGGAAGATGCCAACGAAGAATTTAAAACCACCGATGTGGTATTAATTCTTGGAGCCAACGATGTAGTAAATCCGGCTGCAAAAAATGACGCTGCATCTCCTATTTATGGCATGCCAATTTTGGAGGTTGAACAAGCTAAAACCGTTATTGTAAATAAACGAAGTATGAAGCCAGGTTATGCAGGTATAGAAAATGATCTCTTCTTTCAACCTAAAACCTCTATGTTGTTTGGTGATGCCAAAAAAGTATTACAAAACCTATGTGCAGAGATAAAAACGGTATAACAAATAGTGATGATAAAGTAAAAAACCATCCATAATTACAGTATATTTCTTTAATTTAGATAAAGCATCTTAACCTTTCACTACTTAAAACCGATTGCTATGCTTAAAGTTGCCGATATTTTAAAAACAAAAGGTAAAAATATATATTCTGTATTACCTGATAGTTCCGTGTACGATGCCCTTACAGTAATGGGCGAAAAAAATATCGGTGCTTTAATGGTAATAAAAGACGATGAACTAAAAGGTATTTTTTCCGAAAGAGACTATGCCCGTAAAGTAGTACTGGTTAACAGAAACTCAAGGGAAACACTCATCAGCGAAATTATGACTACAACCGTAATTACCGTTTCTCCATCGGATAGTATAGAGCATTGTATGGAGCTGATGAGCGGAAAAAAAATAAGGCATCTTCCGGTAGCAGACAATGGAAAAGTAGCTGGTCTCATTTCCATCAGTGATGTGGTTACCGCCATTATACAATCTCAAAAAGAAATCATCTCACATTTACAAAATTACATTTCGCAGTAGACTGAAATAATTTTGTAACCACCTTTTGTATTTTATAACAGCATCATTGCAACCTGTGAGCCGTGGCAGATGTACATACCTGTGTGCTTCTTTTCCATTGAGGTTGATGGAATTTTATTGACCAAGCATTCCACAAAAATTGAAAAAATATTGATTTGTGATTCTTGATGTTTTCAATTAAAATTTTAAAATGCTTTGGCCGATAGATAATTATTTTTTGCAAAAAAAGAACCTATAAAAAGTTGCCTGCAATTTTTAAGAGAGCATATTCTTAAACAGGATGCCAACATAATCGAAGCATGGAAATACGGCATGCC
>JANXSR010000216.1 GCA_025352625.1 Ferruginibacter sp. | reverse complement strand
TTATCACCATGCGCCTGTAATTTAACTGGTGCCGGGCCGTGCTTTTTATAATAAGGAGCACCGATATATCTGGTCTCTCCTTTTAATTCATAATTGTTCTGCACCAATACACCATTGTGTATGGCTGTAACGCGGGCAGGTGTTTTTATTGTTCCGTCATCATTAAAGCGGGGTGCAGTCCAAATGATATCATATACCTGCCATTCGCCCGGTTTTTTACAGGCATTCGCCAATGGTATAGATTGCTTGTAAATACTCGCTGTTTGTCCATTTACATATGTAGGGTTATTGAAACAATCCAATATCTGTATTTCATAACCTGCATCACCCGGGCCTGTACTGGCTAAAAAAACACCACTGTTTCCACGGGCTTGTCCTTCACCGGTTATGTTTGCTGGTATACGCCATTCAATGTGGAGCTGGTAATCTGTAAATGATTTTTTGGTTTGAATGTTGCCTATGTTCTTTTTTACAGTAAGTATATTTTTAGCCACTGTCCATCCGGCAGCTTTTGTAGTATCATTGGTAGATACCCACTCATCAAGATTTTTACCCCCAAATAAAATGATGGCATCAGAAGGTGCATCAGAAACAGTTTTTCCTGATGTAACTATTTTTGGAACAGGCGTGTAAAATTCTGTTGCTTTAGGATCTCCCTGCTGGGCAAAAGAAGATGCTGTAATACAAATGGCATATAATGCAACTAAAATAATTTTTGATTTCATTTGGCGTTTTTTCAGGTTTTATACTATTTAAATCAGTAAAAAAGTTTCCTCAGCTATTCTAAAAAATTAATTAATAATCCGAAAAATCAGTAGGTCTTAAAAAAAAGATATCTGCTTTAGAAACAGTATTTAAATATTCCGGCATTACAGAAATTCTTTTCCACGTTGAATCGCTACCAAAGTTTTTCCAATGTTCGTCCCGCTCTGTCTTGTTATTGAAAGTAGTCATATACATCAGGTTCGGCATATGAGCACCGGCTATTACTTCGGAATAAAAAACAGCATTAAATTTTAGCCTGTTAAAAAGACTAACTTCCCCGCCTTCATTGAACATCTTTACTTTTTGGCGATATAATTTTTCTGTTGGGCCTTCGTAACTGCGTAACTCATATACTCTCTCTGCTCTGGGCGCAGTTAAAGCCGGTGTTTTTAATTGCAGCATATCTGGAAATGCCTTTAGCAAAGCTGTTTCTACCCTTTCATAAGGAACTTTATTAAAAGCGGCATTCGAGTACGCAGAAGTATCATTTTGCAAAAGAGTGCCGGCTGTTAACGCATTGGTAAATGCTTCGTACTTCTGCAAAGATGCAAATGGTATCAGCAGGTATATTTTTTTATCAACTGCTGTATCATTATCAATTGAATTAAATACGCCAATATTTTTTAATCCCATTTTATGTAAGGCCGGTAAATAAGTATTTTTTAGATAGGTATTTGTTACAGCAATTTGTTCTGCGTTTTTGATGTGATAAATAGTAAGCTGATAATATTCACCTTTAAATTTATTGTCTGCTGTGGTAAAGCTGCTATTAAGCACCAACAAAAAAGAAATAATAAGCACTACAGAAGGAAGAAAATATTTTTTCATAACCGGCAATTGATTTTTTTTAATAAATTATTGAGACGTAAGTTAATTCTTAAAACTGAATTGTGAAGTTAAGGCACGAAATCATTCACAAAAATACCAGGAAGCTATTTTTATTTTGAATGTTATATTACAAAAATTACAAGAAGCTATTCAAGAAAATATACCTGACCAGTTATATAAAATGTTACTGAAAACTTTATCGTTAATACTAACCGGTTTAGGGCATTAGCCGGCTCTTAAAGCTGTTTTATCATTTAGCTGCCTTAGGCGTTTGCATAGAATTTTAATAAATCCCATGGCAACTTCAGGCCTCGATTCAATCAGTTCATAAAAAGGCTCCTGGTCTATTTTAAAAAGAAAACAATCTGTTTTTGCAGTGGCTGTGGCACTCCTTGTTTCAGCATCCAGCAAAGAAAGCTCTCCAAACACTTCCTTTTCCTGCAAAATAGCAAGTGTTGTTTTTCCCTTATGAATTTCTATTTCGCCATTAAAAATAATATACATACAATCACCCGGCTCACCCTCTTCAAAAACCTGCGTTCCCTGTTCCACCTCTTCTTCTTTCATCAATGGAGCCAGCTCTGCCAAGATTGTTTCTGGTGTTTCACTAAAAATACTAAGTGACTTTAAAAGCAATACTTTTTCTATAAGTAGCAAGCCTTGGTTACCGGATGTTGACATAAAATAAAGTTTAGTTTTCTTGTATCTTTTAATTAAAAATAAATTTACAAACTTAGTTTAACATAGTTGGCAGTTTCTCTAAGTAATATATTTTCAGCATCTGCATATTTATCAATTAACGAGGTATCAATTTTGTGTTGCTGCTGTTTTACAGTGTACAAAGAACAGGCCATTGTCCAGTAATGATAAGCATATTTCTCTTCACTTAAAATACGTATGAATACCTGTTCCACTTTTTCAAAAAATGGAACAGGATACAGTCTATGAAGTTCGGTTATCCTGTTGGCAATGTCATCTGGTTCGTAAATAGCATTAAAATGATCTGCCAAATCTTTTCGGGCAATCATTTCAATTATCTCCATCCCATTAATGATATTTACTTTTTTTCCATTTAAGTAAGCAGACCTTACTTTATTTATCTGCTCCCTATCGTATAACAATGCAAAAATATAAAGTACGGCATCTCTCAGGTCTGTTAACTCAATTTGTAATGAATTTATAAGTATGAGGTATTTTTCCTGTTGTGGCTGTAACCTGTTTTGCATGTAAATTATACCTGCACTATGTGCCAACAGATCCAGGGCCTTTTTTTCAAGGGCTGTTTTTTGCAAGCCATTCGTTGCAACATAATGACTTCGATACAATGCCTTTGTAACAGACTTGTATAACTGGTGCTGGCTACTCATTAAATCCAATAACAAGGCATGTGCTTTATCGCCACTTATTCTACCTGTTAAAAAAATCAGTTTTTCTTTTTGGAGTTGCGTTGTTACTTTATTATCAATTGCTTCTTTAATAACCGACAAAGAGGTTTCTCCTGAAAGAAAAAGCGATTGCAACACATTTTTTTCATCAGTTGATATTTTATTAAGCACTTCCTTAAGCAACTCTATATTATGCGATTTGCCCGCAGATACTAACACAGCCCTGCGTACTTCCTTATCTTCTTCCTGCAGCATTTGTAGAATTCTTTCATGATTTTCTGTGCCATTTAATTCTCCTAAAATTTCTGCAGCTATTATTTTTTCTTTTGAATTCGTTGATTGAATAAGTTGGTTTAAACATGCTTCCGCCTCCAACTTAATTTGTCCATATCCGTAATTTATTAATCCGGCTGTAGTAGCCTGAACAATTTCGGAGCTTTTGTTTTGCAGGTAAGGAAGCATAAACTCATTATCGACACCCATTTTACAAAGCGTTTGTATGGTTGCTGCTTTAATATTATCGCTGTCATTTTCCGCTAACACTTTTAATAATATGTCAGCCGCAACAGGTATATTTTTTTGTCGAATTAAAGTTAAAGCCTCTACTTTTATTTTTTCTGAAGGGTGTAGCAGAGATGTAAGTACGAGCTCATCAAACTTGTGATTTTTGCCAGAATCAAGTATTTTCAAAATATTGATCACTTCTATTTCACTTCCGGTTTGTACTTTTTCTTTAACCCATTTTAAGGTGGCTGTATCGTTGATTTTAAAATCCTGGCGATTAAAATAATTGCTGCTGATAGTTTTTATAATAGATTTTAGGTATTGATTATTTACCCGGTATATACCAATAACCCATAAAATACCAAGGCCAAAAAGTATATAATATATGTTTGTTAAATCAGCGTGTGGCTGGTATTGTAGCAGCAACAGCAATAAAATTCCTGTAAACAGGGAGGCAAAAGGGTCCATAATTCCTTTTACAATATTGTGGGCACGTAACCTTTCGTGGGTAGGAAGTGGCTGCATCAATGTAATAAAAACCGGATTGTTGATGGCAGATCGTAAAATTTCAATTGCAGTGAGTGTGGCTCCAAATAAATAAAAAATAAGTCTTGTATTACCTTCCATTCTCTGAGCCATTAGTACCATAACAATCATTACCAACATAACAAGTGGGGTAATCAACAGCGATTTAATAATACCCAGCCGATTAATAAGTCTTCCGGTAAAAATCATTTTAACGATTAGGGCAATGATCCTGGTAAAAGCACCGAAAAATGCGATAAACTGCGTTAAAGATAAATCGTCTTTAAAAGCCTCTTTAACACCGGCATAAAAAGCATAATTAATAATGATAAAACAACTGGAAATGATGATAGTTAGTACAGCCAGCCGCCGGATTAATAAATTACCGGTGAAATTTTTTGCCAGCGTACTTAGTGTATGCCGGGTGCTCTTTTTTACTTCTTGTTTATGCGTATGTTTTTGCTCAGCTAAATGCCCTGATTTTTTTATACTTATTAAAAAAGGGATAGATGCCAGCATACAAATTGCCCCTGCCCAAAGTAGATTGATGGTACCTATATAATCGACTGTGAATAAAGCGAGTGTATACCCAATAAATTTTGCAGGAATATCACCTGCACTCACCACGCTAAAAAGCCTTTTACTTTGCCTGACATCAAACAACAGTGAAGCCAACCCCCAGAATTCGAGATTGTTTAGTAAGTATAAAACATTAAACCAACTGAACATAAAATATAAAAACCATTGTGCCTTTACCGCCACAAAAGCAATTCGAAAAAACAACATACTTATTGTTATAAATACCGTAACAATGATCGTTAATTTTCCAGTATCATATTTATGTTCAATCTTAGAATATATAAAGCCTGTTACCCATAATAAAAAGGCAGAATAAATGAGCACATAAGGTAATTTTGTTATCCCAACCTCATGAAGAAAAAGAGAGAAAGATGCTGTAAAGAAAAAAGCAATTCCACCTCCCTGTAAAAATTGCAAAATAAAAAGTTTCTTTACGAGCCACCATTCATTAGGACGAACGTTCAGCGTTTTTAACCAATATTTTTTTTGTTTCGACATACACTTACAGCTTAAAGTTTGGTCCCTTCTGTTGTTTTATCTTCCAATAGTTTTTGTAAATGTTTTACCATCCCGGGCGTACGTTTTTTTTGAGATGATTGTGTAAAATAAGTATGTGTTTGTAAAAAAAATACCTGGCGTTCTTCCCACTCTTTTTTACTGCCCACTATTTTATACTCCAATACTTCTTTGCACAAATTTTCGCTGATGGTAAAAAAATCTTTTCGCCCAAGGTAATCCAGATCTGCATCACAGATAATCTGTTGCAACAAATTTTTTGGCGATTGAGGTATTTTTGTCGCCATAATGATGGCACATATATTTTCAATCATAGAGCCGGTAACTCCAAAACCGGGTAATTGTTCTCTTGCCATTTCGCAGCCTTTTTCTTCGTGGCCAACGTACACAAATAAAAAACCTGCATCATGATACAGGGAAGCAATATGTAACTCTAATAAAATATTCTTGTCCGTTATGCCTTCAGCACTTGCTATCTCCTGGCATTGTGCTGTAACATCCAGTGTATGATCAATATTGTGGTAGGTAAGTCTTGTTGAAAGACCTTCTTTAAGCATAGATAGCACATGTTCCTGAATAGCAGTTATATTTATCATGTTTGGTAATATTAATAAACTATAATAGTTCTATTTCGCAAGGCTGGTTTTACAGATAGGCTATTGGAACAATTAATGACGTGTAATTACCATTCAATACTTCAAATCAATAAGCTCATAAAAATACAATCACTTTAAAATAAGTGAAATTACATTAGTGGCCTCGTCAGGAATCGAACCTGAATCCAGGGCTTCGGAGGCCCTTATACTATCCATTGTACTACGAGGCCGGATTATCTATCATTTTCCAAAATGACTGATGTTGCTTCCAAATATCTTTACTGCAATGGCCAGCAATATTACACCGAAAAATTTTCTTATTATCATCATGCCATTAGGTCCTAATCCTTTTTCGATCCATTTTAAGGATTTAAGCACCACATAAATTACCACACAGTTTATGAGAATGCCTAAAAAAATATTTATGTCACTATAATTCGCCTTTAAACTCATGATGGTGGTGAGTGTGCCCGAACCTGCTATCAACGGAAATGCTATGGGTACCACACTACCGCTTTTTGCATTGCCATCCGATTTAAAAAACTCGTGGCCCAACACCATCTCCAACCCAATAATAAATATTACAATACTTCCGGCAACAGCAAAAGATTGTACATCCAAACCCAACAAATCCAAAAACTGTTTGCCAATAAATAAAAACAAAATCATTAAAGCACCGGATGCCAATGTAGCCTGAGTAGACTTTATCTCGCCGCCCATCTTCATTCTAAGCGAAGCCAATACAGGAATATTGCCCACCATATCAATTACCGCAAACAGGGTAAATGTTACAGTCAATATTTCTTTTATGGCTATCTCTTGAAAATCCATGTTGCTTTAAAATTTTTGCAAATATACATTTTCAAAAACGGGAACTGTTATAAATTAGAAGGTTTGTGTGTTTCCTTTTCATGAACAATATTGGATAATACTTCGTGTTGTAAAGTGCCCTCAACACTGCTTATTTTTATTACACAACCATAGTGCAATGTAAAAGCACTAAAAGAATCTTTAAGCGGCGTATTGGTTATGTAAGATAAAATACTTCTTAGTACGCCGCCATGGGCCACAATTACAACGGACCCCACTTTTTGATGAATATGCAAAAAGGCGTTTTTTACCCGGTGATAAAGGTCTTCGTAGCTTTCGCCATCCGGAATGCGTACGGTTACAAAATCTTTCATCCAGGGGTCAATGATTGCTTTGGGTATATCGTCCCAGGCTTTTAGTTCCCACTGCCCGCAGTTGATCTCCTTCAGGTCGTTGTGCAATTGAATAGTATGCTCCGCAAATAAATGTTCCGCTAATTTTCTACATCGTTTTAGCGGACTGCTATACACTGTTCCAATATTTTCAGGAAGGTGCTTTTTTATAATGGCAGCTTCTGCTAAAAACGTTTCGGTCACGTCAATATCAGCCTGCCCATAGCAAATGCCTTTGGCAACATCCGGGGCAGTATGTCTTACAAGATATATTTCCATATAATCAACAGCGATAAATAAAAAGTGATTTCGGCCACTTGCTGTATGGCGCCCAAACAGTCTCCTGTATAACCGCCAATCCATTTTTTAAAATAGCGGGCCATTTTAAAACTGGTGAGTACAACGGGGAGTAAGGCCAATAAAAAATAGTAATTGAAAAACGCAAAGGGTACTAAAGCAAAAACCACTGCGGTTATTACCTCCGCAGTTGTAAGTTTATCAGATGCCAGCGGCTTTGATTTACTGCCGTCATCAGCCGTAACATATTGGTACTTTTGTATGATCAATACGCTCATTAAACGGCTGATGGCATGTGCGGCAACCATTGTTACTGCAACCAGCAAATACAACTCTCTTTCATTGGTTGCAATCAGAGAAAAATGGCTTACCAATTCTTTCAGCAATAAAAATTTTGCACCCAACATCAATACCAGCCCCGCTACACCATAAGTACCGAGTCTGCTGTCTTTCATAATGGCCAGTATTTTTTCTTTTGTCCACCCGCCACCAAAAGCATCGCAGGTATCTGCAAAACCATCTTCATGAAAACAACCGGTGGTAAATATCCCTGCTATGATGGATGCCAGCAAACCAATATCCGCACCAATAAAATAATGAAAAATAAAAAATACGCCAAAGCTTATCAACCCAACAATCCAACCTATCAATGGAAAATATTTGGGTGACTTTTGTAAATATATTTCGCTGTGGTCAATATTTTTTGGCACAGGCAGCCGGGTTAAAAACATCAGGCCTGTTAAAAAAATAGTAAGCTCTTTTTTCAAAAAAAATTATTTATAAATTGAATTTTAATTTTACACCGCCATAATAATTTTCGGGTGCGGATGGGTTAAAGTACCTGTTGCCTGCTGCATTTAAATCGTTGCCCAGGCTATACGGTGTATTGAAAGACCTGTCGAAAGAAAAGTAAATTTCACCTTCCATCGCCCGGCTCAACTTTCTTTTATAACCAACCCTGCCCATCAATAAATTATATTGAGAAGCAAAAAAAGTATTGGCATCATTGAGCGGTAATATGTCTGTATAGCTATAAGTTATATTGCAATACAAGCCGGCCTTTGTGGCAAGGTCGGTGCCCAACACAAAAACATTCGGCGGTGTACCCGTTAACTTATTGCCGCTGTAGTCATTGGCTACTTGTTTGTAGTCTTTAAACCTCGCCTTACTGTTGGTATAATTGCTCCACAGTTTTAGCTCCTGTACAAAACCGGTATTGCTGCGAATGGGATAATAATTTACAGCCACTTCTAAACCATTCTGTTTGGTTTTACCAGTGTTTACAAAATAGTCGGCGCCGCTTGCATCACGTCTTGTTACAATGGTATTGCTCAGGTAAAAAATATAATAAGCCGCATCAATAAATAATTTATTTTTTACCAGTTCGCCCCTGAAGCCCAGTTCGTAATTCACTGCTTTTTCCGCACCCAGCGCAGCATTAAAGATACCCGCCGAAGGTACAATCTCGTCTATTGTTGGGGGAGAATAGCCTTTACTAACAGTAGCATAAACGCTGTAATTTTTATTGATCTTTTTTAACAAAGAAATACGGGGTACCACAATGGGATCAAATGTTTTATTGGTGGTTTTTACAGGACGTTGATTTAACCTTGTAAAGCCATAATTATAATTGTTGTAACTAACACCGGCATTGACGATAAAATTTTCCGCCAGGCTGATATCTGTCTGTAAAAAAATATTGTATTGGGTAGCGCCAATCTCATCATCAAACTGTAATGTATCCGGTACACCGAGCTTGTTACCAAATGTTCTGGTACTGGTAAAACCGTATTGGTACTCGGCGCCAAAATGCACTGTTACATGATTGTTGTGGTATTGTGTAATACTGCGACCGCCAATACCCTGCTCTGTTTTGCGCTGGTAATTTAAAAT
>JANXSR010000134.1 GCA_025352625.1 Ferruginibacter sp. | reverse complement strand
CGCCAAGCTCCAAAAAGGTAGTTATTGTAAAATGGGCTAATAAACCCGCAGGTAAAAAATTATTAGATATATCCATTTTCAACTTAAATATATTTTGCACAATTTAAGATTACTCCCCAATAAATAAAACTGAGCCATTTTGCCCCCTGTTTAGCCATTGTACCAACAAGGCACTACCATCTGCAGTCCAGTACGGAGCACCAAAATACTGATCATCTTTTTCGTTAAAATCTGCAAAAGTTATGTTGTTGCCTTCGGGAGCAACAATGCCAATTTTTACTTCTGGATTTGAATCACCAACTTTTGGATAGCGCTCTTTTTCAACATACCCATGTTGGCCATTGCCATCCGTAATTGTATAAGGGGGTACCGGAGAATCATCTGTTCTAAAAAATGCCAGGCGCTTACTGTCAGGGCTCCACCAAAAGGTTCGGTAGGTACTTGCCCTTCCTAAAATTTCTTCCGTATATACCCAGCTTGCATATCCATTCATTATTACATCACTACCATCAGTGGTTAAACGGGTTTCTTTTTTTGTACTGATGTTGATGGTGTAGAGATCATTTTTTTTGGTAAAAGCCACATAGTTGTTATCCGGACTAATGGTTGGATTTGTCTTTTTTTCTTTATCTGTGGTTAGTTGTGTTTCCTCTCCATTTATGGTAACATAAATATCGCCACCCTTGTTGAATGCGGCAGATTTTGGCGGATCAGTTGTTTTAGTATCTGCGGCTGTTGCGTCCCTTTCCACACCCGTTTTACAATCTAAAAAGCTAAGTTTTCCGCCTTTCATTAAAAGTACATGGCTGTCATCAATCCATCTGTTAACAACAGATAGTGGTTGTGTAATACCTTTAAAATCGGATTTAAAATATTGCGCATCCGTTAATTCTTTTTTTTGTGCCTGAGTTACTAGAACGCCTGTTGCAAGTACCATCAGTAACATGCAATTTTTTACATAAGATATCATCTTCAATATTTTTTTAATTGAAAAGCCAAGATAGTTTTTTTGCAAGAGAAGAAAAAGCGAAATTGATGGGTGGGTAAACACCTATCTTAATAATTTATAATAATCATTTTTGCAATGCTGCAATGTTATCTAAAACAAAAATGCCACGGCCGTAAGTTGCAATCACCAATTGATTGGTTTGTGGATGAATAAATAAATCCTGAACAGAGATTACGGCAGGTAAGTTGTTGTTTACCGGTGTCCATTTTTTTCCACCATTACGGCTTACATAAACACCCAAATCTGTACCGCAATACAAGCTATTTTTTTGCGATGGATCTTCTCTGATAACGTTCACCGGGCTTGGAGGTAAATTGCCTTTAATGCTCACCCATGTTTTACCAAAGTCAATAGATTTGAAGATATAGGATGTAATGTTGTCTTCTCTTCTGTCATTCAAAGTAGCATAAATCGTGGCATTATTATACTTGGATGCAATCAATCTTGATACATGTGCATTTACCGGCAAACCTTTGTTAATTGAAGCCCAGTTGCCTCCGTCGTTTAAACTAATCCAAACCCGTCCATCGTCTGTACCAACATACAACAAACCTTTTTTAAAGGGCGATTCATCAATGGCTGTTATTGCCTGGTGGTTAATGGCATAAGGAGCTTTGCCCATTTTTTGTTTGTTGTTGTAACTCATATCCGGGCTAATTCTTTTCCAGCTAAATCCACTGTCGACCGATTTAAATAAGTATTGCATACCATGATAAATAGTGAGCCTGTTATGTGGTGAAATTTTGGTAAAAGCCAGCCATTCGCCTCTATGTGCTTCTTCATCTTCAGCTCTCTTTGGCGCAATTGTTCTTTCCTGCAGAGAGTCGGGTAAAGCAAGGTTTGCTTTTATTAACCGGCCATAAAAGGAAGAAGTGTAAATGGTATTGGCATCACCCGGGTCAATAGCATGAATAACGCCTTCGCCACCCGGTCCAAATTTCCATTGGTTGATGGTAGTGTCTTTTTTACCATAAGTATTGTTAATACTTCCCATCATAGAACCTTCATCCTGCACTGATCCGATAATATTAAACGGTTCTTTTGAATCATACGTGATATTATAAAATTGTGTGGTAGGAATATCTTTATAAAAATTCTTCCACTTGTTACCGCCATCATAGGTTACTGCTACTCCGCCATCATCACCATTGATAATATAATTTGAGTCTGCAGCATCAATCCACAAAGCGTGGTTATCCCCGTGAATATAATCGCTTGTTGTATCAACAGGTTTAAAGGGCTTCCATGTTTTACCCCCATCGGCAGACTTGGCCATAGCCAGTCCTAAAATGTACAGGCAATTTTCATCCAAAGGGTTCACTCTTATTTGCCCCATTACCCACCCGTAAGTGCCACAAAATCTTTCCATATAATCATTGTTCTGTGTCATTTTCATCCAGTGCTCGCCTTTGTCATTGCTTCTATACACTTCCACTCCTTTTACAATAATTTCCTTTATTCTTCCATAGCTATCCAGCTCATCTTTTTTCGGCTCTCTTTTTTTATCATGGTTGTCAACAAAGGCATAAATAACAGAAGGGTTGCTTTTAGAAATATCCAGTCCTATTCTGCCTGTAGTTTTTGTAACAGGCAACCCGTTAGTAAGGGGCTTCCATGTTTTACCGCCATCGGTTGTTTTGTAAATATAATCACCGTCTTCAGGAACAGGATCGCTCCAACGTTTGCGAATACGGTTCCACATAGAGGCATATAAAATATTGGGGTCAGAAGGATCCATGCGAAGATCTATGCAACCTGTTTTATCATCATTACCTAATATTTTTTTCCATGTTTTACCGCCATTTAAGGATTGATAAACGCCCCTGTCTGTATTATAACTCCATTCATTTCCACCTGCTGCAACATATACAATGGATGGGTTAGCTGGATGCACAACCACCCTTGCAATAGTGCTGGTATTTTCAAGTCCGATATGTTTCCATGTTTTGCCGGCATCAACAGATTTAAACATTCCAATGCCTGGCAGAGAGGCCCTGAAAATATTAGCTTCGCCTGTACCTACATAAATAATATCTGGATTGGATGGTGCAAGGGACATGTTGCCGATTGACTGTGTGCCGAATTGATCAAAAATGGAAGACCATGTTTTACCGGCATTGTCTGATTTCCATAAACCTCCGGTGGCAAATGTGGCGTAAATAATATTTTTATTTCCAGAAATACCCCAAACATCTGTACAGCGTCCGCTAACAAAATCTGGTCCTACATTACGCCATAGAAGGTTTTTGTAGGCGGATGTTTTTAATAAAGATTGATGTTGCTTAAAAGCCGCAATTCTCGCTGTGCCATTGGATGGGCGTTGATTGGTTACAAAATTTTGTGCATTTAAACTATTATTTATTGTACACAATACTAAAACGATGATAAAGCCTGATAGAAATTTTTGCATGTGTTATTGTTTTCTGGTGATTGACAAAATAGAAACTTCGGGTTTAAAATATTGCCCCTGGGTGGGATATAGTTGTTGGATTTTTTTTACTATATCCATTCCTTTAATAACTTTTCCAAATGCGGCAAAGCCTTGTCCGTCAGGATTTCTTCTCCCACCAAAGTCAAGAGAAGGCTGGTCATTTATACAAATAAAAAAACTGCAGGTTGCTGTTGCGGGTTTTCCCCTTGCCATAGAAATAGTGCCATCTTGATGAAGCAAGCCTGTTTGTTTGGTGGTTTCAAGCTGGATAGCAGCAAACTCTTTTAGAGAATCTACATTACCACCCTGTATCACTTCAATCTTTATAGAATCTTTAGGTTGGTTATTTAATGTAACAGCCCGAAAAAAAGAAGAATTATTGTACAAATGAACATCTACATACTTTAAAAAATTAGCAACAGTAAGTGGTGCTTTTGAAGGATATAGTTCAATAGTAATATCGCCCAGAGCTGTTTTAATAAAGCATATTTCTTTTTTTTGTGCAGAGAGAACTTTTACAAAAATTATGAAAATTAAAAGGAGCAGCATTTTTTTCATTCTTCTAAAATAATCATAAGTTTTAAATTTCTGTTTATTTGCCAGCGAATAATTAGAAACCCCGCCTGCGCTTTTTAAACAAAGAGCTAGGCGGGGCCTGGTAATAAATAACGGTTGTGAAATATATTAATCCATATTTTTTTCAGGGCGCATCATTGGAAAAAACAATACATCCTGAATAGAATGTTGGTTGGTTAACAACATAGCAATTCTATCAATACCAAATCCAATACCGCTGGTTGGAGGCATACCATATTCCAGTGCACGCAAAAAGTCATGGTCAATAAACATGGCTTCATCATCACCTCTTTCCATTAATTTGGTTTGGTCTTCAAAACGTTCCCTTTGTTCAATTGGGTCATTTAGCTCACTATAAGCATTGGCAATTTCTTTACCATTGCACATCAGTTCAAAACGTTCTACCAGTCCGGCTTTGCTGCGGTGCTTTTTTGTAAGCGGGCTCATCTCCACCGGGTAGTCTGTTATAAAGGTCGGTTGTATGTAGTTGCCTTCGCATTTACTGCCAAATATCTCGTCTATTAATTTACCCTTGCCCCACTTGCCATCTGCGTGTATGCCTATTTGTTGGCAAACTCCCCTAATACCATCTTCATCCATTTCACTAATATCAAAACCTGTAAATTCTTTTATAGAATCATACATCGTGATTCTTTTGTAAGGAGCTTTAAAATCTATTTCCTTTTCACCTGCCAAAACTTTTGAAGAACCATTTGTAGCCAGCGCTGCTTTCTCCAGTAATTGTTCTGTGGTTTCCATCATCCATTCGTAATCTTTGTATGCCACGTAAAATTCCAATACGGTAAATTCAGGATTGTGCGTACGGTCCATTCCTTCATTGCGAAAGTTGCGGCTAAATTCGTATACCCATTCAAAGCCGCCAACTATTAATCTTTTTAAATACAATTCGTTTGCAATGCGCATATACATGGGTACATCCAATGCGTTGTGGTGTGTTGTAAAAGGCCTTGCCGCCGCACCCCCGGGAATACTTTGTAAAACAGGTGTATCTACTTCAAGCGCACCCCGTTCATTTAAAAATTCACGGATGGCATTCATCATTTTGGTGCGTTTGATGAAGGTTTCTTTTACTCCCGGGTTTACAATCAGGTCAGCATAGCGCTGCCTGTAACGAAATTCAGGATCGGTTACTTCATCAAATGCTTCGCCATCTTTTTCTTTTACAATCGGTAATGGACGCAATGATTTGGTAAGTATGGTAAACTCTTTTACGTGAATGGAAGTTTCACCTGTTTTGGTTGTAAACACATACCCTTTAATACCAATAATATCGCCGATATCAATTAGTTTTTTCCATACAGTCTGGTACAGCGTTTTATCTTCACCGGGGCAAATATCATCCTGCTTAATATAAAATTGAATTTTTCCAACAGCATCTTGTAATACGGCGAAGTTGGCCTTGCCCATATCACGAACACTCATGATTCTGCCGGCAATGCATACGGCAGCAAACTGATCTTTATTTTCTTCGCCCTTAAAAGTTTTTTTAATATAAACAGATGTGGTGTTAACCGGATACAATGCTGCAGGATATGCATCAATGCCCAGTTTAGTTAACTCTGTCAATTTATCTCTCCTGATTACTTCCTGCTCTGATAAATGTTGTGTGCTCATGCTGCTTCAAAATTTTTGCGAAGATACCGTATGGAACTCATTTGTCCATTAGGGGACGAAGGTTAATTATCTGGCAGGATACTTGCCTATATTTATTTAAAAAATGCAGAAAAATATGAAAAAACTTTTAGTAGTGTTAACGATTGCAGGATTATTTGCCAGTTGCGATGTGTTGCAGCAATTGCCACAGGCTTCAGGCATGGGAGGAACAGTAACAGAGGCCGAAGCGGGGCAAGGTATTAAAGAAGCGCTAAGCCAGGGATTGGTAAAAGCAGTACTGCAATTAAATACAGAGGATGGATTTTTCAACAATGCAGCCTATAAAGTTTTGTTGCCGCCCGATGCAATAAAAATAGAAAATACCCTGCGTACTTTGGGAATGGGTAGTATAGTTGATAAAGCAATTCTGCAAATCAATCGGGGTGCTGAAGATGCTGCCGGATATGCCAAGCCTATTTTTGTTGATGCCATAAAGCAAATGACACTTACCGATGCCATTAATATTATAAAAGGTGGCGATACCAGCGCTACCCATTATTTTAGAACAAAAACAATCGGCCAGCTTACCTCCGCATTTTTACCCGTAATAAAATCATCGTTAAATAAAACGGAGGCTACAAAATACTATGGTGACATGGTAAATACCTACAACAATTTCCCCACAACATTTAAAAAACTAAATCCGGATTTACCCGGCTTTGTTACAGACAGGGCCACCAATGCCTTGTTTGATTTGGTGGCGAAGGAAGAAAAAAACATCAGGGAAAACCCTGTTGCCAGAACCACGGAGATTTTGAAAAAAGTATTTGGGGGATTATTGTAATAAAACAGTTATTGCCATTTATTATTCAGAAGTGACAATTGAATAGATAATTACATTAATGCGTAGGTGAATTTTTATTTGGAATAGAGTAATATTATCCTTGAATTATTTTTGATTTATAGCAGATTGTTGCAGGGTTAAAAACTCAGTGGCTGCTTTTACCCCATTGTTATATAACATTTCCTTTTCTGCAGGTTTCATTTTTCGTACTCTCGACTGGATAGATCCGTAACTGATATGGATGGTTCTGTTTTGCTCATTTTCGAGGTTAGGGTATTTTCTGTTCAGTGTTTCAACAACAAGGTTATTGAATGCATGTATATAATCTTTAAAAGACCTTATTTCGAATGGAGGAATAGAACTGCTGTTATTTTTTAGTGAATCAATCTGCGCCGGGCGCTCCAGCTTTATGCCAAGTGTTTGTGGATTGAACCAAACTTTATCACTTAATAGGGGATTGCCTTTATTTTCGCAGCTATCAAAAATGCAGATTGGATAGTTTGCAATCATTCCGCCATCTACATAATAGTTTCTAAATGAAATGGTATCTGTTTTTTCAATTTTTTGATACTGATCATTTAAAATAATGGGTTCAAAGTACAAGGGGATTCCTCCACTAATTCTTACTGCTAATGCAATGGACATGGCAGGTGTATTTTCATAAGAGAAAACATCGAGTTGCTGTTTGCTTAAGTTAGTGGCGGTACAATAAAAATCTTTAAACATTTTATTTTGCAGGTGGAGTTGGTGTAATTGGGCAAAGGATAAATTGGCATTGCCGGTTTTATAATTAATAAGCTGTTGTACCCAAAGCTCAAATTTTGCTCCCTTATATAAGCCAAACTTATTTCGCACACGCCTGTATTTGCCAACAATACCACCTCTGCCGTCATTAAATTCTTCTATTGGTAAAGAGCGCATGATGCTATCAATTTCTTTTGCAGTATAACCAACGCTTACCATCACTCCGGCAATGGCTCCGGCAGAAGTGCCGGCTACTTTTTCTATTTGTTGTAAAATATTTTTTTCTTCCAGAATACTAAAGGCGCCTGCATAGGCAACACCCCTTATGCCACCACCTTCAAGTACTAAATTCTTGTATGAATTTTTTTGTTGTGCATAGCACAACGAAGGTATAAGCAGTGCAAAAAAAAGGGTTTTCATTTTGTGAAAATAATTGATTGGGGCGGCAGTAAAAGTTAAATGCTCATTAAATTTTAGCTATAATAAATCAGTTTTTTATACCCATATATTATCAAGTGTTACATATGCAAAGCAATCTTTATCCAATAAAAAAGGATACGGTTCGGCAGATGTAAATTTTTCTAAATGGTATTTGCCATCTTCTTTTATATTATAAATCTCAATTTCGTTTTTTTCAACATCGATGATAATATAGTAGGGAATTTTTTGAGATTGGTAAATAAAGAATTTGTTATTGCGGTCTTTCATTGCAGTAGATGGTGAAAGTATTTCAACTACTATTGCAGCAGGAAAATCCAAATAAGGCTTGGTTATTTCATGGCATGCCACCACTGCATCAGGTTGCAATATGGTATCTTCTGTAACTTTAATATCTATAAAATCATATACTTTACAATTAGTACAACCAGATTTTTTTATAGCATCTTTTATTTCATACTTAATATTACTACTTATCCATTGGTGCCTTGGTGCCGGTGCCGGGCTCATGGCATATGGAATACCTTCAATTAATTCCCAGCGGCCTTCCCACAAGCAATATTCCTCGTAAGTATAATGGGGTAATATTTTTATTGCTGAAGACATTAAAACAAATTTACTGTATTTAATTTAAAGCTAATAACACCTGCCAGGCGTCATATAATTTTCCGGCATTCAATAATTCCTGTGCATAATAGTGCAACTCCTTTTCCATCTCTTCGGGATTAATGGAATAATACTGGAAGATGTTTTTGAGTTTGTCATCATAAAATGTCGGGTCAACAAATGGTAATTCAGCTATGCTTGCCAACTGCACTAAATTATCATTAGTAAGAATGAAACTATTACGGATAGATACCGTTAAAGCATCAACACCAATTCCGGATTCAATAGTTGCTTTATTTATATCCCTGTTATTCATTTGTATAAATTAAAAAATTTCTTATAAAAAGAAGTAACTATTTCTTTAAATTCAAAATACTAAAATCACTCTCCTCTTTTTGTATGTTATTTATCAGTTTACCCAATCCATCAATTTCCATTTCAATCAAATCTCCTTCCTTTAACCATTGTTCTTCAAAATCAGGATTAACTGATTTACCCGAACCATTCAATTCTAAAAAGCTGCCGGTACCCACTGCTCCACTGCCAATTACGTCGCCGGCAAATAACTGAACGCCATAACTGCAGCGTTCAATAATTTCAGCAAAGGTCCATGTCATATCACTTACATTTCCCCTGCTTACCTCAATACCATTTATCTTACATGTCATACCAAGGTTCCAGGATTTGCCGGTATGATTTTCCTTGCAGGCTACTTCATATGGCTCCAATTCATCCAATGTTACTAACATGGGGCCGGTTACCGTTGCAAAATCTATTCCTTTTGCAGGCCCCAGTTTTAACAACATTTCTTCCATTTGCAGAGTTCTTGCGCTTACGTCGTTCATGATCATTAATCCGCCAATATAATCATCTGCGTCAGCTACAGAAATATTTCTGCCGGGTTTACAAATGACTATGGCAGCTTCCAGCTCAAAATCAAGTTTTTCAAAATGATCCGGCATACAAATAATATTGCCGGGTCCCTGTACACTATTATGATTAGTAAAATAAAAAACAGGGTATTGGCTAAATTCCTTAATCATATCTAACTTATGATTACGCCTAATGGCAGCAACATGTTGTTCAAACGAATAGGCATCTCTGCAACTTGTAGGATACGGGATAGGTGCTAAAATGGTACTATCGTCCCATGCACTACCAAATACATTTCCTTTTAAACCATTTTTAATTCTTTGTTCGGCATTTTGGGCAATGGGAAAATAATCATCCCAATAATTTAAAAACATGGCCATGCTTGGCGGAAGCTCAGGATGAATAGCATCCATATCATACAGCATATCATTTATAACCATGGCCAAATGGTCATGCTCTTCCTTTAAATAAGTTACTAACTTCATAAAAATAAATTGATTGCGAAAATAGTTATTAAAACCTGATGTTAGCTATTAAGCAACCCTTGCTTTGTAATGAAGTTTAATTAATTTTACTATATAAACTAGCATCATGAAGTTTGAAAAGATTCACAATAAAGGCCAGGCTAAACTTTTTAAAAATCAATATCTCGAATACCTGACTAAAACGCACCCCCTTGTAATATGGGGGATATATGTTCCTATTATTACTTTCATGTTATACTACAGTAATGTGGTAGTAAAAATGGATTTAATGCTTGTTGGAGCTGTTTTTTTTGCGGGTATGTTTTTCTGGACTTTATTTGAATATATGATCCATCGTTTTGCTTTTCATTTTATAGCAGAAAGTGACAGAGCACTAAAAATCGTTTATATCATACATGGCAATCATCACGAATATCCCAGGGATAAGGAACGTTTATTTATGCCTCCAGTGCCCAGTCTTATCCTGGCTTCTTTTATTTTTAGTTGTATGTATTTTATAGCGCAATTGATTGGACTGAGAGAAAATGTATTTGCTTTTTTTCCTGGATTTATGCTGGGGTATCTTATGTATGGCACTATGCATTATGCTATACATGCCTGGAACCCACCTTACAAATGGATGAAACCTTTATGGCGCAATCATCACCTGCATCATTATAAAAATGAACGCCTTGGATTTGGTGTAAGCACAACCTTGTGGGATAGAGTTTTTGGCACAATGTTCGACCTGACGAAAGAAAAAGAAGACAAGGAGAAAGTAAAAGATTTAATGTTTGTTAACCGACCTACAAAGAAAGAGGCTGTGTCTTAACTACCATTTTTCTTCATCAGAAAAGTTATCATTTTTGCGTTTAAATTGCTCCCGGGTATTTATTTTTTGTAATTGTCGCTCTATTAATAATGCTGCAATAATTTTCCCTGCATCTTCATTTGGATTGTCTTTTAATACCTGCTTTAGCCTGGCCTCATTTACATCTATCCTGTAAAGAATTTGTATCAGTAAGTTGAAGTCATCTTTTATCAGGGCATTAATTTTTTCTGCTAAAAAATTTTCTGCATCCTTCATTTCATTAATAGCAATGGGTAATTGAAAATTTTGTTGCAGGTAATGTTGTAATTCAGGATTCATTAAATTTTATTGAAATTTGCATTATAATTTTTCTGACACACCCAACCCAAATAAAGCGAAATCATATTTTACAGGATCATTCTTATCCAACATTCGTAAATAAGCAGTTAATTCCAAAGCGGCTTTCCAGTCGGTTTGGCTGCGCTGCAATAAATTAAATCTTTTGGAAACCCTAGCTACATGTACATCAATAGGGCAAATAAGTTGAGCAGGCAAAATGGTTTTCCATATACCAAAATCAACGCCGTTGTTATCATTACGAACCATCCAGCGTAAATACATGTTTAGTCTTTTACAGGAAGAATTTTTTTCAGGAGAAGCAATGTGTTTTCTAGTTCTTTGTGGTACATCCGGCAGCGAAAAAAAATAAGTACAAAATGCATTTAAGCCATTCTCTATGGTTTTATCTTTTTTATTCATTCCTTTTGTAAAAGCAATTTCTAACGAATCGTCTTGGCTGTAATGAAATTTGAAAAATTCAATAAAATAAAGCAGGTCGGTTGAATTAAAAGTTCTATGACAAAATCCCTCTAGTATTTTCAGATCTTTTACTGTGTGATGTAAACAAAAGTCATAAGGTGCATTGTTCATCAATTGCATCAGCTCCTTACTTTTATTAATGATCGTTTTGCGGTTGCCCCAACTAAAAATGGCCGCAAAAAGACCTGCAATTTCAATATCCTGTTTTTTTGTAAACAAGTGTGGGATGGAAACAGGATCATCTTTTATAAAACCCGGCTGGTTGTATAACATTACTTTAAGGTCTAGTTCTTCCTTGAGATTATTTTCCACTTTTTGCATTAGTTTAAACCTACAGGTTTATCTTTTTTTAAGCAGTGCAGCTATTGCAATAATCACCCAAATAATATTTACAATCATGGATGGAAAGGCGTGATGAACAAAAGTGTTGATGGTAAAAAAAATACCCCCGATTAAATTACTGATGATATAAATAATGGAAGAACTTTTTACCTTTCCATTAATATTCATAAAGTAAGATCCAACAATTAAGACAGCACCAATCCACCCAATGATTTCAATAAAATTATCCATAAAATTATCCGATGGCTTTGTTCAAATCTTCAATAAGGTCATCTGCATCTTCTATGCCCACACTTATACGGATAAGCCCGTCGCTAAGCCCGTTCTTAATTCTTTCTTCTCTGGGAATGCTGGCATGTGTCATGCTGGCTGGGTGATTGATCAACGATTCAACACCACCCAAACTTTCAGCTAATGAAAAAAGGTGTGTAGATGACAACACTCTTTTTACTTCCGTTTCACTTTCGTTTTTCAATTCAAAACTGATCATGCCACCAAAGCCACGCATTTGTTTTTTTGCAACGGCATAACCTGCACTGTCATCAAAACCCGGCCAATATACCTTTGCTACTTTGGGATGTTTACGCAACCAGTGTGCAATTTTTTCGCCATTTTCACAATGTTGTTTCATACGCACATGCAGGGTTTTTATTCCACGCAATACTAAAAAACAATCCATTGGGCCAGGAACTGCGCCACAACTTTTTTGAATAAAATATAATTTTTCTCTTAAGGCTGCATCGTTCATCATCAGGCAACCTTGTATTACATCGCTGTGCCCTCCCAAGTATTTTGTTGCGCTGTGCATTACAATATCAGCACCCAAATCCATTGGGTTTTGTAAATAAGGTGAAGCAAAAGTATTGTCTACACAAAGCCATGCACCTGCAGCTTTTGCAATCAGGGCAATGGCTGCGATATCGGTAATATTCATTAAAGGGTTAGTAGGCGTTTCTACCCAAATTAATTTTGTATTGACCGTTACAGCTGCCTTTACATTAGCAGCATTGGTGGTATCAACATAAATAAATTTGATGTTGTAACGTTCCCACACTTTTGTAAACAAGCGATAACTCCCACCGTACATGTCATTCGCAGCAATTACTTCATCACCGGGATTTAATAATTTCATTACACTATCAGTTGCTGCAACACCACTGCCAAAAGCCAAGCCATATTTTGCATTTTCAATAATTGCATAGGCATCTTCCAACGCTTTACGTGTTGGGTTTTGGCTTCGTGCATATTCATATCCTTTGTTAACACCCGGGGCTTGTTGCACATAGGTTGAGGTTTGATAAATAGGGGTCATGATGGCTCCCGTACTTGGATCGGGTTCTGCGCCGGCATGTATTATTTTTGTAGCGAGTTTCATTGTATAATGATTGGTGATTTGAAATGCAAAGTAACGTCATTTTATGCCTAAGAAAAGTTTTAGAACAATTAGGAGTGAGGCACAAGAAAATACAATAGAGATGATCGATTAAAGTAACTTATGTAAGGAGTTAAACAATCTATAAATTAATATCAGAAGAAAATAGTTGGGCTGCACAAAGGTATCGCCAATCGAAATTATTATTTTCATGCGCAGCTTTGGGAACTATTTTTTTATCGAGTACTGTTTTTTTTAATATGCCCTGGTCTACCAGTTTTCTTTTGGCTTCGTGCATATATTCCTGAAGTGTTTCATTGTGCATCCATTGAAATTGGGGGGGCTCGTATCCAACTTTATCTTTTCTCCACACTACTTCATCGGGTAATTTTTTATCCATCATTTTACGAAGAATCCATTTGGTCCAGCCATCGTGTATTTTAAAACCCGCAGGTAAAGAAAATACAAACTCCACCAACTGGTGATTTAAGTATGGCAACCGTACCTCTACTCCATGTGCCATGCTGTTTCTGTCTGCATAACGAAGCAATTCTTCCAGCCCTAATGTGTGCGTATTAAAATATAAAATATCATTTAGTTTAGTAATAATTGGTTTGCGAATTCCTTCCCATTCTCTGCCTTGTAGTGACGCTACAAAATCCTTATTAATATCGGGTTGTCTTACAGTCTTCAAATATTCATTTTGTTCCAGTTTAATTACGGCATGTGCAGGGAGATAAGCCGCTAAATAATTTTTAATGCCCCAGTTAAAAGGCAAATTATTTTTTTGCAATTCCCTTTTCTCTTTTTGGGCGGTAATGAATTTGCTTTTAGCCGCCAATTGTTGCAGGTACCAATGTATATATTTATTATAACCGGCAAATATTTCATCAGCGCCCTGCCCATCCAGCAAAACTTTTACTTTGTTTTTTTTAGCCATTTCAAAAACCTTGTATTGGGCATAAATACTGCTTGAAGGAAATGGCTCCTCCTGGTAATAACAAAGCTTTTCAAAATCCTTTATCAATTCAAATGCTGAGGGTTCTACCGTGTGTGATTGTATTGAGCGTTTGAAAGACTTTGATAAAGAAAGAAAACTAGTGACTGATTGAATATAGTGTGATTCGTCTTTTTCAAAACCTGGAAACACGGCAGAAAATGTGTTGAATGCTGCAGCAGATTTTTTAATAGTAGCAAGAATGGCAGAACTATCCAGTCCGCCACTGAGGCTTGTACCTACTGTAACATCACTGCGCAGCCTTCGGTTAACAGATAGAATTAAAAGCTCTTTGCATTTTTCGACAGCATCGCTGCTGGAAATATTTATTCGTGTGTCTTTGTCAATATCCCAATATTTGTAAGAGCGTAATTGGAGTGTTTGAATGTTAAGCTTTAAAAAATTACCAGGGGGTAGTGAAAATATATTTTGATAAAAGGTTAGTTCTTTGTCGTTTGCATTTTGAACGTAGCCAAGTGTAATGTAGTTCAGCAACATTTTATCATCAATTTTCTTTTCTGTGCCTATGGCCCATAGGGCTTTCATTTCACTTGCAAATACAAATACTTCATTACTTGCTACGTAATAAAATGGTTTTTCTCCGAAGCGATCTCGTGCGGCAAAAATAATTTGTTGTTTTATATCGAGCAATGCAAAGGCAAACATCCCGTCAAAATGTTCCAGGCAATCTTCTTTCCAATAATCGTAGGCAGCTAAAATAACTTCTGTATCGCTGAGAGATTTAAAACGATATCCCTTTTTATACAAAATCTCTTTAAGTTCCAGATAATTGTAAATTTCACCATTGTAAACAATCGTATATCTTTTCAGGTAGTGCATCGGTTGAGCACCAGCATCGGTTAAATCGATGATCGATAATCTTCTGTGACCGAACCCAACATTACCCCATTGGTTAATCCATTGTGCTTCACCGTCTGGTCCACGGTGGGCCAATGCGTTGGTCATTTTAGTAAGTTGTTCCGTAGTAACTAAAGACGTATCGGAACTTATGATGCCAGCTATTCCACACATAGTTGTAAATATCCAAAAAAAATCCCGGCAACCAGCCGGGAAAATAAAATATTGAAACAATTAGGTTAAAAAACGATTGGAAAACTAACCACACTGGTATCCCATCCTACTATTAAATTAGCCCCGGAAGCTGATTTTTCAAATACTATTGCAAAAGATTCCAATGGATCATTTTGCTTTTGAATAGGAGCGTCTAATCTAACGATGTCTTTCGTTTCATCATATTTAAAAGAGCCCCAGGTATCTGTATCTTTATTAAGTATCAGCGTCCACTTATCCATGTAAGGAATACAGTATAAGGTATACCTGCCTTTTTTAATTTTGGTATTTCCTATTTTAACAGGTCTGTAAAATTCAATTTCAGTTGCTTCATTTGCGCCTAATCTCCACACCTGGCCAAAGGGCAATAATTCACCGAAAACAGAGCGACCATTTTTTTGAGGCCTGCTGTAAGTTACCCTTGCTGTTAATGGTTCTGTAGCTTTATCCTGAATTTTTAAAACCGGGTAACTATTGGGATAATAACTCATATCCATCGGCGATTTATCTACCGGCGGAAATTTTGTTTGAGCCTTTAGTAAATTGCAAATACAACACACAATAATAGGGACCAATAAAAACTTTTTCATAAAAAAATTAAGTGTTTAGGTACAAATATAAAAGATTTCAACTGTTGTTAAGTTCGTTCAATTGATAAACGGCAAATTGTTTCAGCAGCGGAAAAAATTCGTTGTAACATAGTTGTAAGTAATCATATTGCTCATTAAATATTTTAAATGCAATAGCAGATTCAGATAAATAAGCGGCCCTTTTTACAAGGCCTCCGAAACTTTTTTCAATACCCTGCCTGTACTGGTAATTGTATAACCAGTTTTGCGATTGCATATAAGGAAATACTTGTTGAAATTTTGGCGGAAGCAAAGCTAAATTGATTTGCAGGTAGCTATAGGTTTGCCGGCAAAAATTATTTAATTCCTCATCGCTGGCAAATTCATTTTTATCATTGGCTAAAAAATGATCATACAGTACATCAACAAAGGCTCCGGCATACAATCTGTAATCTGCTTTAAAAAATTGTTTAGCCTGTTGCGTTACAGGGTGCTGGTCTGTAAATTCGTCAATAGCTCTGTGCAGTGTCATTCCTCTTTGAATAGTGCCAGGGTAATCAAATTTCTTTTTACCCTTTACATAATCGCTGATCATATTGCCGGCTAAAATACCGGGGTCATTAAAAGAAAGATATGCATGGGCCAGATAATTCATACCATTAAAGGTATACAATGTGTTTGTACCCGGAGGGCATTAACCGCTTTTACTTTTTAACACATCCGTTTACTATTTTAATGTTTTTTTAAGAAATAAATTTAATGCAGGCCCATACTGCATTGTAAGGGCAACAGCTTGTAATAATAAGATTGCGTGATACCACTTATCCAATTTAATTTTATGCAGCTTGTTTTAATCAAGTACTGCTTGCAATACAATTACAGGTAAAATAGATTTGTATCATCAATCAAAAAACTGCTCTAATCAGGCAGTATCATTTAACCAAATAAAATATTAAAACATGAAAAAGTTAGCAACTGTTTTAACAGCAGTAATAATGCTGTTTACAACCACCGCCTTTGCAAGCGAAGAAAGCAAGATTACAGCCAAAGTAAAAGAGGCATTTGAAAAAGATTTTCAAAAAGCAAAAAATGTAAACTGGGAAAAAGCAAAGGATTATTATTTTGCTTCCTTTACATTTAACGAACTTGAATTAAATGCGGTTTACAACGAGGAGGGAGAATTGGTAGGCACTTCCAGAAAAATTGCTACGGCGCAATTGCCATTGAATATTTCATTGACACTTTCTCAAAAATATAATGACTACCTGATGCAGGAATATGCAACTGAACTTAGTTATAACGGTGAAACGCATTATTTGGTAACTGTTTCTAATGCAAAAAAGACATTGCAATTAAATTTCAGACCAAATGGAGAAGTAACAGTTGATAAGAAAATTAAAAAATAAGTAAACTATGATTCTATTTAATTAGCCCTTCAATTTTTTGAGGGGCTTTTTATTTCATACCTGCAAATCGGGTTTATAATTATTCCCTGCAATTCCATTGTCCGCTTTATATTTCTTTTCGAAACAATCTCATTACGATAAATAATTTGTCAATCATTTTTTCGTATAAACCAAACGATGGCTGTAGCAAAACCCGGGTACAAGGGGAGGGTTTCGTTGCTATAAGTGGCTATATTTTTCCTTCTGTCTGCAGGTGCGGTTTTTAAGATATGATTCATACTATCCAGCAAAATAAGACTGACATTTTCTTTACATTTTTTTAGCAGCATAGCTTCGCTTGGGGCTACCTGAATATCTGTGCCACCTTGTAAAATCAATACCGGAGTAGCTAGTTTTTTTATTTCTTCACAAGGGATATATTTCATCCATGATTTAATATATGGCTGCACAGATGGCCTGAAAAGACTTGCCAGGTAGGGCGGCACAGTGTCTAACGGCTGATTGTTTTGCAGCCTTTTAAACAAACTATCTACCACAGCGGCGGCTTTGGGTAATTGCTGTGCATATTGTCCGGTAATGATATCGGCAATACCTCTTGCCGGTCCTGCAATTGAAATATAACCCTGCACTTTTACCTTTTGTGCTACCAGCATACCTATTAGCGACCCTTCGCTATGCCCGGCAATAAAAATTCCTTTTACCTGTTTCTTGGTTTTTAATAGCTGAACCCATTGTACTGCATCATTTACATAATCATCAAATCGCAAATCAGCTTCATTTTTACCGGCTTTCATACTTTTTGCAATGCCTCTTTTATCATACAGCAGCACACCAATATTTTCAATGGCAAGCGCTTCGGCAATCATTTTATAACTATTGGCTGCTACTCCCATGGGGTTATTACCATAGCGGTCAGTAGGGCCCGAGCCTGCTATTACCAACAAAACCGGATAACTGCTTTTTCCGGCAGGAGTAAATAACGATCCTTGAATAATGCCTGTGGCAGTATTTAAGGAAATACTGTCTTCCTTCGGTTGGGCAAATGAGTAAACTTGTAAGAATAACAACAAAAAGCAAAAAATTATTTTCATAATGATTTTTTAATAATGGCCGGATGGCAACATTTACAATGAATAGTATTTTGGGAAAATTTATACAAAGTTAAGAAAGAGACATTTGCCTATTTAAAAGAAACCGTAAACAGGCGGCTACTGCTTAATAGAAATACCATAATTTGGATAATAAAAAAAACTATTTTTGCTCCCCATTCTTCTTTATTGGCAGAATAAAATAACCTATACAATTACCAGTATTAAAATAATTGATTATGAACAAAGGACCCGTTTCAACTTTTATAGAACACCACTACCGCCACTTTAATGCCGCCGCCTTAATGGATGCAGCTAAAGGTTATGTAACGCACCTGGAAGCCGGCGGTAAAATGATGGTAACGCTTGCCGGGGCAATGAGTACAGCAGAGTTGGGATTGAGTTTGGCCGAGATGATACGACAGGATAAAGTGAGCATCATAAGTTGCACAGGTGCTAACCTGGAAGAAGATATCATGAACCTTGTAGCGCACAGCCATTATAAAAGAGTGCCTAACTATCGTGATTTGAGCCCGCAGGAAGAATGGGATTTACTGGAAAACCATTACAACCGTGTAACGGATACCTGCATACCTGAAGAAGAAGCATTTAGAAGATTGCAACAGCACATTCATAAAATTTGGAAAGATGCAGATGATAAGGGTGAACGTTATTTTCCACATGAGTATATGTACAAAATGTTGCTGAGCGGCGTGCTGGAGCAGTATTATGAAATTGATCCTAAAAATAGCTGGATGCTGGCAGCAGCGCAAAAAAATATTCCGATTGTAGTGCCGGGATGGGAAGATAGTACGATGGGAAATATTTTTGCCAGTTACATTATCAAAAATCAATTGAAAGCCACTACGGTGAAGAGCGGTATTGAATATATGGTGTGGCTGGCAGATTGGTACAGAAATAATTCTTCGGGGAAAGGAGTTGGATTTTTCCAGATCGGTGGGGGCATTGCCGGCGATTTTCCTATCTGTGTTGTGCCGATGATGTACCAGGACCTGGAGTGGCACGATGTTCCTTTCTGGAGCTATTTTTGCCAGGTGAGTGATTCTACAACTTCTTACGGATCTTACTCCGGTGCGGTTCCCAATGAAAAAATTACCTGGGGCAAACTGGATATAACTACCCCTAAATTTATTGTAGAAAGTGATGCTACAATTGTATGCCCGTTGATATTTGCGTGGATATTAGGTTGGTAAAAAAAATATTTATAGTTTAATAAAAAACCTCAGCAAATTTGGGCTGAGGTTTTTTATTGAACCACATTATTCAATGCAATATTCTAAGTGAAACTATAAAACTGTTACTTTTCAGAATGATTTATGCTGATGTAATAGCATAATGATGCCTGCAAGCTTAGTGGACACCACAAAATCATTAAAATAAAAACTAAGTATATAAATTATGGGATTCTTATCGAGACTTTTTGGTTCTAAAGAAAATTCAGATTCCAGTAACAAAGAAAACGCTAACCCAGTTGAAAACTTAACTTTTTCAAAAGACCAAAAAGAAAGAAGAGCGAAATCAGAAGAATTTTGTAAATCGAAAAATATTCCAATATACAATAACCCTTACGCTATGTATTTTGAGCCTGAAAGTAAAATCACAATTAGGACAAAAAATGAAATTATTGACCGAACGTTAGGATTATCTTCGTTTTTTTTAAAAGCTGAAAAATTACATCAAGAATCACTACCAGAAAAAGATAATAAATTTACGCTTATCTCAAAATTCATTTCTGAGGAAGGACGGTATTTATATAATGACGACCCAACTTTTGAAGATTTTCAGTCAAAGTATAATACTTTTTCTAAACTTACTCCGTCTGAAATCGAGTTTATTAATTCTGAAAATCCTACTCAACAACAAAGAAGTAATGCGTATTGGAGAACTGAAAGTATCAATGTTTTGCTATGGGCATTAGGAATTAATAATTTTTTGACATATCCAAATAAGACTTGTGATGAATCAGGTTCAGCAGAAATAAATATTCATAGAATATATTCATTCACCGAGCAAGAATTTAGAGATAATACAATATTGAGAACTAAATCAGAGATACTTGACGAAGCAGACTTAATACTTAGACTTCATTGGGCTTGTGTAAATGGAAGAATTAAAAATGAGTCACCTCCAGGCGACCTTAATCCAAGTATAATTTATGTAAGACATTGGACATTAAATTGGTTGACAAATTATATGAATCAGGAATGGGACAATATAACAACAGACACTTAATTACGAAGTAGAGAGCCAGCAGGCAACATTGACTTTTATATTATTAGGGCTAGACCCGACAAACTTCAGATAAAAGCAAAGCCTGTCTTCAGTTTCGGCTTGAGCAGCATCTTTGAACTTTAGTACAATCAATGAATATTTAATTATAAATTTAGCTTCAGTTCCGGGACGGAAGAAAATATCCCAACAGGATAAAGCCCTGTATAATAAAAGCAACTATTCAACTCACCACTTCTCTCTTCACTCCGGGTATATCCATCACCAGGTTTTCTCCATAAGCATTGGCTGGTGTTTGATAGCCGGGTATAAAATTACCATTCAATATTTTTTGTACAATAATTAAGGAGCTGTGTGCAGTTAACGTATATCCTTCTGGAGCACTAAGCCGCACAGTAATTTTTTTACCTTTAGTATTGGTTGCCTGTCCCCAAACCAGGCTGGTGGCATTCCTTCGCTGTTCTTCATCAGGGCCTGCAGGCCGCTGATTAATTTTCTTTTTTATATAATTACGTACCAGGTTGGTACGGAGCAGCCAGTTAAACAATAATTGAAGTTTTAAGAGGTTATATACTTTAGGTGAGACGCCGGTGTAGGTTTCTATATTTGGTATGCCGGTAGTAAAATAAGCAGTAGAAATATCTCCCCAAGGGATGCTCATTACGAATAATTTTTTAATTCCAAAGTCAACCCACATTCCTTTTTGTCCCAACCGTGCAGCAATTATTTTCCCTGCTTTTCTTACTGAACCACCTTCTCCAATTTTATCAGCTACAGTAGTTGCAGTACCATGAGAAATGCTTCCACCCAACGTGGCAAAAGCCAATTGCAGCGCAACAGCATCCGGCAACTTGTTTTTTAATTGTAAGGCAACGCAATCGGTTGGTACCACATCAAATCCTGCGCCTGGCAATAACATGATGCCTGCTTTTTTTGCTGCTTCATGATATAGCTTTATCATTTCAAATACGCTGATGTCACCATTAATATCTACATAATGAGTGCCTGTAAGTAAACAGGCAAATATCATTTGTTTGGCCGTATGGTTAAAAGGACCAGCTGCATGTAGCACAACTTTAACTTCTCTTAATACGGCCACCAATGCAGCACTGTCATTCATTTCAAAAATTCTGTAAGGTAGTTGCAGTTTAGTAGCCAATGGTTCAATTACTTCTTTTCTTCTTCCTGCAAGTATGGGTTGCAAATTATATTTGCTGGCAAGGCGGGCAATTAATTCTCCTGTATAACCATTGGCTCCATATAAAAGAAATGTGTTTGGTTGCATCGTTAAATGTACAAAAGAAGTCGAATATTTTTAATATTTCCTAAACAAGCTACTAAAATTTGTATAAGGAAAATAGTACTGAAATTAGTGTGTTTACTAAATGGATAAGTATAAAATGATGGGCATTTAACCAATCGGATAACCTGCATATATAGCCTTACTTTCGCACAAATGTTTAATTGCCTTTTCTATGGGTGTAAGTATTGGTTTTAGTTAAAACAAAGATGATGCGACCCTCTTCTTTTAACAAAAATAGAACGATCAAAAAAATGCTAAAACTTATTAGAAGGCTTTTAATCAATAAAAAAGTTATAATTTAAACATCTTAAAAAACAGTAGTGAAGTATTTAAAAGTTTTGTACGTGCAGGTGCTCATTGGTATTGCAGCAGGCGTTGTTGTGGGTTATCTTTTTCCAGAATTTGCTTCTACCGCCCAACTCATCAGCGAAACATTTATCAATATGATCCGGATGGTGATTGCACCGGTTATCTTTTTCACCATTGTAGCGGGTATTGCAGGAGCAGGCGAATTAAAGAAAGCAGGAAGGATTGGCGGTAAAGCCATTCTTTATTTTGAAATAGTGACTACCGCAGCACTCGTAATTGGATTAATAGTGGGTAACCTTGTAAAACCGGGTGTGGGTGTTAATTACAGCAATACACAAGCGGATAAAGTTGCGCAATACACTTCGCAGGCTAAGGATCTTAAATGGGGAGAATTTTTTTCACATATTGTCCCTTCCAACATTGTGGACTCATTTGCTAAGGGAGATATTTTACAAGTACTTTTCTTTAGTATCTTATTTGCTGTTGGTTTAAAATGGATGGGAAAAACCGGAACTCCTTTACTACGCAATTTTGAAATGATCAATAAAGTGTTGTTTAATATTTTAAAGATAGTTATGCGGCTTAGTCCCATTGGGGCTTTTGGGGGCATGGCATTTACGATAGGGAAATTTGGATTTGCAAGTCTTGCCATGCTTGGCAAACTACTGCTTACTTTTTATGCAACAGGCCTGCTTTTTATTTTTGTTGTACTTAACCTGATTGCCCGTTATTACAAGTTTAGTTTATGGAAATTACTGGTATATATAAAAGAAGAAATTTTAATTGTGCTTGGTAGCAGCAGCAGCGAAGTTGCCTTACCTTCTGTAATTAAGAAATTGGAAGATGCCGGTGTTGATAAAGAAGTTGTTGGCTTAATCATTCCAACTGGTTATAGTTTTAACCTGGATGGAACTACTATTTATTTAAGCATGAGCATTATATTTTTGGCGCAGGTTTTTAAAGTCGATCTTTCTTTGGGCCAGCAATTGAGCATTATTGGCATTTTGTTGTTAACGAGCAAAGGGGCTGCTGGCGTTACTGGCAGTGGCTTTATTGTATTGGCTTCAACTCTAACAGCCGTAAAAGTAATTCCACTGGAAGGATTAGCGTTATTGATTGGTGTAGACAGGTTTATGAGCGAGGGCAGGGCCCTAATTAATTTTATTGGCAATACTGTTGCTACAGTGGTGGTTGCCAAAAGTGAAAATGCAATTGACGAAGCAACTTACCAAAAAGTAGTTACACTTGCCATACCTCCGGAAAAATTATAAATAAATTATTAAACAGGGCTTTACCTTTTATATCCCTTTGCTGAATAATAAATAATGTACAAATAGCAAGGTAGCATACAAATTAAAAAAGACAATTTGTTTGATAATTGAAAAGTGCCGTTTGAATCTTTTAGTGTAGCATACAGCAAGGGCAATAGTGCACCACCAGCAATACCCATTATCAAAAAGGCGGCACCAATTTTTGTAAATTTCCCCAAACCTGCAATCGCCAAAGGAAAAATAGCAGGCCACATTAAAGCATTTGACAAACCAAGTAATGCAATAAATCCTATGGAGATATAACCTGAGGTTAGAAAAACCATTATGGTAAATACTACACCGGTGATAGCAGATATCAGCAAAGCTTTTTGTTGAGAAATATATTTTGGTATTGTAAAAATACCAACCACATAACCGGTTAACATTGCCACCAGGGTAAAAGTGGTAAAGTATTTTGTTTCGTCAAGCGGCATACCCATTGATTTACCGTAAGTGCCAATTGCATCGCCAGCCATCACCTCAACACCAACATATAAAAATAAACAAAGCACACCCAGCAGTAAATGCGGAAACTGAAAGACGCTTGTTTTATTACCAGTGATTAAATTATTGGCCGCATCGGTTTCTGCTGTTTCTTTTATTTCAGGCAATTTGGATAAGCTTAACAAAATGGCGAGTAAAACCAATATTACCGCCATAATAATATAGGGTGTTATTACCCTGCCTGCCAGTTCGTTTAGTAAATTTTCTTTGGTGGCAATATCTGTTGTTAGTTTTACCTGCTCCTCAATATTGGTGGCATTTTTTAATACCAGTGCGCCAATAATTAAAGGACTAAGAATGCCAGCTGCTTTATTACAAATACCCAGAATGCTGATTCTTGTAGCAGCACTTTCAATAGGACCAATTATACTGATGTAAGGATTGGAGGCAGTCTGCAAAATAGTTAGCCCCATACCTTGCACAAATAAACCGGTTAAAAATAATCCAAAACTCCTGCTATTGGCTGCCGGTATAAAAACCAGGCAACCTGCGGCTATAATCAATAAGCCCAGTGCCATACCATTTTTAAACCCTGTTTTTTTTAGAATAAAAGAAGAAGGAATAGCAAGGAAAAAATAAGCCATGTAAAATGCAGAAGTCACAAAAAAAGCCTGTGTATCACTTGCTAATTCACAAACCAGTTTCAAAAATTGAATAAGTGACCCATTGAGCCAGGTAACAAACCCAAAAATAAAAAACAATATTCCGATAATGGTAATAGCATACCTGTTAGTTGATTGGGCAGTTGTTTGCATAATTTTTTGTTTCAGGGTTCAATATACTATTTGTAATTGCAATAAAAGGGCTTTATGATGTTCAAACGTTTGCGTGATTTTTCTAACACTTTTTTATCATCCTATCCTCCATGATAAATCGATATTTTTTTTAGTGAAATATAAAATAAGAAATTGGATAGTATTAAAAAGTTATTGTATGCTTTAGTTTGTATTTAAATATTTTTTTATAAAAATGGTTTAAATAAATTTCTTTTTGGAGTGCTGAGGAATAATTGCACTTTGTAATTATTTATGTTGTAAACTTTTGCCATTTGTAAATAAAATTCCCGTGCAATCGTTTGTGCGGGCAGTATTTATTGTTTAATAATATCCTTGTCTTTTTTTCATCAAAAAAATTACTTTACTTTATCAAATATTTCAGTGCAATAAATAATTATAAGCTTTATACCAGTCTTTTACAATTGTTTTGCAGAAACAAATTTTTTAGAGATAACAAACTTCCCCAATATTTCCTTTCTCACTAATAGGTAGAAGTAAATTGAAGGCCTGTTTATTTTTCTTTTAAAGAAGATTGACAAAATGCACGATCATTTTACCAAAAATTAGTTTAACAAAAAATACATATGAAGCATAAAATTGACTTTACAGATTCGCTTGAAAAAATTGCAGTAAAAATATTTCCCTCCTCTACTGAGGGGTCTACTTATGTTGCACAGGTAATTGCTGATTTAATCAGGGAAAAAGAAGCCACAGGGCAAAAATGTATCATTGGTCTTGCAACCGGTTCCTCTCCCAAATCTTTATATGCCGAGTTGGTAAGAATGCATAAAAATGAAGGGCTTAGTTTTAAAAATGTGATCACGTTTAACCTTGACCAATATTACCCGATGGAAGCAGATGCACTGCAAAGTTATCATTATTTTATGCGTAAGAATTTGTTTGAACAAACAGATATTGACCCAAACAATTATTTTTTACCGGATGGGATGATACCAAAAGATAAAGTGAAAGAGCACTGTATGGCCTACGAAAAAAAGATAGCCGATGCCGGTGGTCTTGACCTTCAAATATTAGGTATCGGCACCAACGGTCATATTGGTTTTAATGAACCGGGAAGTGGTATCTATACTAAAACAAGACTAATTACTTTAGATAACAGTACCCGTATTGCCAATGCTTACGAATTTGGAAACATGAGCCAGGTGCCACGTATGGCAATAACAATGGGTATCAGTACTATTTTAAAATCAAAAAAAATAATACTGATGGCTTGGGGGGAATCAAAAGCACCGGTAATACAAAAAGCGGTAGAGGAAGATGATACAGAAGAAATACCCGCCTCTTTGCTACAGAATCATGATGATTGTACTTTTGTAATTGATGAAGGCTGTGCCAGCGAACTGGCAAGATTTAAAAAACCATGGCTAACAGGTGAATGTTTATGGACAGACAAAATGATAAAGCGTGCAGTTGTTAACCTTTCGCTGCAATTAAATAAACCGGTATTAAGTTTAACCAATATTGATTATAATGATAACGGGTTAAGTGATTTACTGGTAGAAAAGGGCGATGCTTATGAAATAAATTTACAGGTGTTTTATTTATTAAGAGATAGCATAACAGGCTGGCCTGGAGGCAAACCTACTGAACAAAGATTACATCATCCTGAAAGAAGCGAACCTTTTCCAAAAAAAGTGGTGTTGTTTTCTCCACATCCTGATGACGACATCATTAGTATGGGCGGTACTTTTATTCGCCTGCACGACCAGGGGCATGAAATACACCTTGCATACCAAACCAGTGGCAACATTGCAGTAACAGATGAATTTGTAACCAGGTTTATTGATTTTGCTGTTGGTTTTGAAAATATGTTTGATATTGATGAAACAAAAAGTAAAACTATCCTCGACAATGCAATTGATTTTTTGAAAACAAAAAAATCAACCGAAAGGGATACAGATGAAATTAGAGCTATCAAAGGTTTAATAAGAAGATGCGAAGCAAAGGCCACTTGTAAATATGTTGGCCTTACAGATAGCCAGATACATTTTCAAAACCTGCCTTTTTACGAAACAGGTACTATTGATAAAAAACCAATGGGCGAAGAAGATGTTAAGATTACCATGGATCTGTTAAATGAGATACAACCGCAACAAATATATTGTGCAGGAGATTTTGCTGACCCACATGGCACACATAAAGTTTGTTTTGATGTGGTAATTGAGGCATTAAAAAGAATAAGAGCTACTAATGCACCCTGGATAAATGAATGCTGGTTATGGTTATACAAAGGAGCCTGGCAGGAATGGGATATTACTGAAATTGAAATGGCCATACCATTAAGTCCTGACCAGGTTGTAAAAAAACGAAATGGCATTTTTATTCACCAATCTCAAAAAGACAGTATTCCATTTCAGGGAACGGATGACAGGGAATTCTGGCAACGTGCAGAAGAGCGTAATTCCAATACAGCAAAGCTATATGCACAACTAGGGCTTACACAATATGCCGCCGTAGAAGCATTTGTAAGATGGCATTATTAATTTTTTAATCAACAATTATATTAATGGGATACAGCTGTATCCCATTTTTGTTACACGTATAATTTTAAAAAAGATGAAAGCCTTTGAAGTAAAAAACCAGGGCTATTCAATAAAGTCTCTTTATATTTTAAACACTTCACTCTATCAACAAAATGGAAATATTTCCACAAATACGGATTTTAAAAATATCACGTAGGTTAGATTGTAGAAAATGCTTCCCATCTTTTTATGTTTTTGTACTTAAAAATTTTTGGCATAGTTATTTAATATAAATAATAGGTTTTTCATAGGATATTGGACAAAAACGAAGCTGTATTTCTATTCGGGCTTCCCTTTTTTAAATAAACTATTTAAATTCAAAATTTAAAATGATTCATAATAAAATTTATTTGCGATGAGCGCTAAAAGAAACTTATTGATTGGGGTTGGTATCGGTGCAGTTTTAGGAATATTATTTGCTCCACACAAAGGTTCAAAAACAAGAAAGAACATTGCTAAAACAGGCGCTGATTTACGGGAAGGTTGGAATAACCTGAAAGAAACCGCAAGTGAAACTTTCGCAAAAAGTAATGATTATATAGAAGAAGGCGTTCAATCACTATCTTACACCAATGCTAGCGTTGAAGCAAATTGGAAAGATTAAATTTTCTTAACTCCTGCTCTAATTCTCCTCGTACAAATCTCCCTGTGAGGAAAGGATTTCTCTGTATTTACTAAATAGTTTTGTTTTGGAAATAAAGCCAATAAATTTTTTCTCTTTATTTAATACTGGCAGGTACCAGCTTTGAGTAACATCAAATTTTTCCATTACACTATGCATATCCATGTCTGCATATAAAACTGCAGGAGGTTTCTTCATCATAGATTTAATAGAGGCTTTCTCAAACAATTCAGGTTGAAAAATTTTTTGCTTTATATCATTCAACTCAATAATTCCAGTGAATCTTTCCTTAATATCTACTACAGCAAAAATATTTTTTTCGCTCTTTTTTATCAATTCAATTAAGTCTTTTAGTTTTTTATCAATTTGAATACTCTCATAAGAATCCTGCAACATATCTTCCAATACAATGGAAGTTAAAATATTTTTTTCCTTTTTTTGTGTAAATATCTGTCCTTCCAAGGCAAGTTTTTTTGTTTCCATTGAGTAAGGTTCATAACTCTTTACAATAAAAAAAGAAAGAGAAGAAACAATCATCAACGGAATGAATAATTCATATCCATTGGTAATTTCAGCAATTAGAAAGATGGCTGTGAGCGGACAATACATTACACCACTCAATACACCAGCCATGCCTACCAAACTAAAATTTCCTTCTGGTATTTTTACCAGAGGAGTATTGTTGACTAACTTAGAAAAAAAGAAACCAAGATATGCACCCGTAAATAAAGACGGTGCAAAATTACCGCCATTACCGCCGCCACCGATTGTAATGGCCGCTGCAATAGGTTTCATCAAAACAATAAACGCAGTAAAAGCAACTAATCCCCAGTTTTCATTTAAAAGGGAAAAAAGGGTAGTGTTATCTGTAAAATGAATTAGCCCGCCATTGGCGACAAGCTTCACACTTTTGTATCCCTCGCCAAAGAGCGGTGGAAACAAGAAGTAAATGCCCATCAGCATTGCCCCGCTTACAAGTGCTTTTACATAGCTGTTCATTTTATTATTATGCAGTTTCTTCTCAACAGTTTTAAATGTTTTGGCATAATACAGCGAAACGAAGCCGGCTAAAACACCCAGCAAAATATAGAAGGGAACATTGGCGTAATTAAAAGTTTGCTTTAATACGAAATTAAAGAGAGAGGCTTCCTGCAAAATTATTTTTGAGCACAATGCACCTACCACAGATGAAATGATCAGTGGTATAAAATAACTAACCACTGTTTCTGCAAGTAACACTTCAATAGCAAAAATTACCCCGGCAATGGGTGCATTAAAAACGGCTGAAATGCCTGCTGCCGCACCACAGGCAATCAGCAATGTACGTTCCTGGTAATTTAATTCTGTAATGCGGGCAAGGTTGGAACCGACGGCAGACCCTGTTGCAACAATCGGGGCTTCCAAACCTACAGAACCCCCAAGACCTACAGTGATTGAACTGGTAATAATGTGCAGGTAACTATGATTTAAAGGAATAAAAGAAGATTTACGGGCAATGGCTTTTAATACCATGGCAATTCCTTTTTCAATATGGCCTCCCAAAAAATGCCGAATAATAAACACAGTGATTAGCAAACCAATGGCGGGGAATAATAAATAGGCAAAGCGGGTAACCGGGATATTTTCTATCCAGTGCTGGATAATATGCACCAGCGTTTTTAACAGTACAGCTACCATGCCTGAGACAAATCCAACAAGGGTGGCAATAACCATTATAAACTGTATCCTGCTGATTTTTGTGCGCAGGTAATTGATAATGGTTTGATAAAAAAACTTGATGGTGGCCAATGAATATCCTTTTTGTAAAAAATAGCTGCCTGCAAAGATAGGGAGTGGGTAATTGATAATTATTTAGTGGATAATTGATAATGAATCAAAGCTTGTTTTATTGCATTTATTATCCTTTCAAATCAAATATGATGGATTCAAAAAGATAACAGTTGCAGTTGGTCTCACTTTTTGATGCATCTGTTCCGATGTTCCGTACTGACCAGCAATTACCATCCTAAAAACAACATGCCTGCCCCACAAATAAAAATGGTTAACCCTCCCAGGGCATGCACATAACGTTCCAGCTTTTCTGTTTTTACAAAGGCAATTCCCGAATATCCCAATACCACCATGGTTACCATGGTCAATAAAGTAACTGCAGTATAGATGGTTATCAGGATAACCATACCACTCCAACTATTTTTGGCAGCGGGAAAATACAGCAGCGGGATCATAGGCTCGCAGGGCCCCAAAATAAAAATGATGAACATTACCCAGGGTGTTACTTTATATTTGTCTTGCGGCCCAACGACTGCACCATGCTGGTGTTCATACACATAAATGGCACCGTCTTCCTGCAAGTCAAAATGTTTGTGTAGATTATTTTTGTAAGCCCTGTACAGCCCCCAGATTCCATAAACAAACCCAAATACCAGCATTAGCCATCCTGCAATGCCGCCCCGTACGTTTTCCATCCAGCTTATTTTTGACAAGCTCCAGCCAATGGCAGCTCCGCCCAACCCCAGCAACACCGAACTCCACACATGACCGCAGCCGCAAACAATGGTCCAGCCTACTGTTTTTGCAAACGACCAGCCCCTGGATTTTGATAAAGCAATAAAAGGTAAATAATGATCAGGTCCTGTAACTGTGTGCAGGCAGGCGATAGAGATGGCCGCAACAATCAGTACTTCCATTTCAGATTGCATACGCTGTTGGTTTTAGCTGGTTGTGTTGAGGCAGGTAAACGGCAATCATTTTGAGGCAATCAAATAACTGTTCTGCTTTTTGGCCGAGCAACCGAACGATGATTCCGTTTGCGGGTGCAGCAGTAATACCCATGCTGATATCATTTTGAGATAGCATTAATTCTTTTACCCCGGCGATTAAGAATTTTATATCAGCTTTTTCATCAAGATAAATCAAGCTGGCCTGGTGTGTGTTTCCCTGCAACTGACCAATGGCATTTACATCGATAGTGGCAGGTTGCATCAATAAATTTTCTTTTATTACGAGACGGTTGTTAATAAAAATTTCAGTGACGGTATGGTGTTTCGAAAACAAAAAAACTTCGCCATTTAATTTTCTGCCGCAGGTTAATATTTCACCAAAAATCAAGCTGCAGTTATCCGATAAAAATATTTTATTTCTTGCTGTAAAATTTGATTGTTCATGCGGTACGGCCGGATGGGGTATAAAACAGAATGAGCTTCCTTTTGCAAGACTTACTTCCATTTGCTGCGTTGCCTTTTGTTTCATGCTGAAGAGGCGCTGGTAAGATTGTGTGTGCAATTGCAATGAAGCGTTTTCTTCGAGCTCTATTTTCAGCCGGTACTCATCGCCATCTAAAATACCGGGCGACGAACTCATAACCATCAGCCTCAGGGTAGGATCTTTCTTATCTTCCGTAATGTTGGCTACTTTAAACGGGGTAGTGTAATAACAGTTTTTAAGATAAGTTACCTCCTGAACATGGGCAGTTTGTATGTGTAAGTCAGCGATCATCGCCTCAAAACAGGTTCGTTCACATTTTCCAGTAAAGCATATTTTTTTATCCAGCCAATCACGCTATCCAATCCCTGCAGGTTCATTAAATTGGTAAAAATAAAAGGATTTCCATTGCGCATTTTACGGGCATCTCTTTCCATTATTGCGAGGTCAGCATTTACATAAGGTGCCAGGTCTATTTTGTTGATCACCAGCAAATCGCTTCTTGTAATGCCGGGGCCGCCTTTGCGTGGAATTTTATCACCTTCAGCTACATCAATTACAAAAATGGTAACATCTGCAAGGTCCGGACTAAAAGTAGCCGATAAATTATCGCCGCCGCTTTCGATAAAAATGATCTGTACATCCGGGATGCGGGTTGCCATTTCTTCTACCGCTTCCAGGTTCATACTTGCATCTTCCCTGATGGCAGTGTGTGGACAACCACCCGTTTCTACACCAATAATTCTTTCGGCAGGTAACAAACTGTTTTGTGTTAAAAACTCAGCATCTTCTTTGGTATAAATATCATTGGTAATTACGGCCAGGCTGTAGTACTTGCTCATAGCTCTGCTCAGCCGTTCTATCAACGCTGTTTTACCGGAACCAACAGGGCCAGCTACGCCAATTTTTATATAATTTCTTTCCATTTGTTGGGGCCTCCCTGCCCTCCAAAGGAGGGTTCTTAGCGTTAAATAATTTGTTAGAATTTTCCAATCAGGAAGTATTAAAAACGATTCTTAAAAATTTAGATTTATGTAACAAATAATCTTCTCAATATCTAAAATACAAATTTTAAGTAGCCCAGTTATAGGGCAAATTAACGACAACAATTTAAAAAGTATCCAAATTATCATTCTCCGGGAACCCACCTTTGGAGGGCAGGCAGGACTTACGACATATACAACCTCGAATACAATTCTTCATGCTGCATGCATGCAATATCAAATCCTGCGCAGCACAATCCAATCATATCTGTATCGGGCTGCATCGTATTTTCTGCCAGTTGTTGTATCAATGGTTGCAACGAAAACAACAACTCCTGTCCATCCTGCTGGCCCAACGGAATTAACTTAACACTATTGGTTACAAAACCAACGGCAGCATTGTAATAAAAACCAGTCAGTGCATCTTTTTTGTCAATCCCAAGTGCAGCGGCATACAGGCCAAAAACAATACAATAGTGGCCTGCTGCTTTTTTTAATTGAATCGCTGTTCTGTATTGATCGGCGGTTTCATCTGTACAAACCGGTTGAAATATTTTTATTAATCGAATCCCGAGTTTCTGGCTTGCCTGCCGCATTTCGAAAGGTAGTTTTACAGCACTGCATTCAATGTCAAGTGCTGTTATTTTTTTGAAATCCTGTTGTTGTGCAGCATCATAAGCCAGGGATACAAACGCAGCATCCGTATACTGCAAATTGCGGCTAAGCATTTCTGTTACAAATTTTTTTGCAGTGCTTGCATTATTTACTAGGCCTTGCTGAACATATGTTTCCAGACCGGATGAATGAGCATAACCTCCAATTGGTAAAGTAGGGTCAGTCAACTGCAATAAACTCAGCAGGGCAGTGTTCATGCTGTATCAGTTGTAAGTTTCATGATCTTTGAAAATAAGGTGTTGCTGTTTCCATGGGGCGTTACAGTAGTTTTTAGCGGCCTGGTTAATTTTCTCTTTTGTTGTGTTATGGCGTAGCCACCTGCACTCAGCAACTTAAATAACGGAGCTTCATAAGCCACTAAAATTTCCTCATCCTGGTAAAATAGGGGTAAATGTTTATTGCCAATTTCGTAACAAACAGCCGCCATTTCGTACATGGATCTTGGCCGGATGATAATCGCTTCGCATTCTTTTATGTCAACCGCTACCAAACCAAAATCGTCTTCATAAATAATATCCCCTACCCCGAGTTGTGGATTTTCATTTAGAAATTTCATGCTTATTTCCCTGCCCAGCAAAGTCTTTTTATGAAGGATGCGTTTATTTGTTTCATACCAATCCAGCAACACGTAGTCGATATTTCTGTTGTTAACAGCAAATAATTCAAGGTTTCCTATTTTTTCTTTTACCAGCATTGTATATTGTTACGCTATTTTTCTTTACTGATATTATATCCTTCCCTCCATCAAAATAAAAAATACCGTTGTGTCAATGGAAGCTCTGCCATTGGTTCACAGGTGATGGCTTCTCCATCCACTTTCACTTCATAGTTTTCCGGGTTCACTTCAATCAATGGGGTAGCATCATTGTGTATCAGATCTTTTTTAGAAATGGTACGACAGTTTTTTACCGGCAGCACCATCTTCTGCAACCCATATCCCTGAACAACATTTTTCTCCAGAGAAAGTTTGGAAACAAATGTGGCACAGGTTGCATGCAATGCTTTTCCATAAGCTCCAAACATGTGCCTGTAAATTACAGGCTGCGGTGTGGGTATGGAAGCATTGGGATCGCCCATTCTTGCTGCTATAATCATTCCACCTTTGATAATCATCTCCGGCTTGGCACCAAACAATGCCGGTTTCCATAAAACAATATCTGCCAGTTTACCAGGTTCTATCGAACCAACGTATGCTGAAATACCATGTGTAATGGCAGGGTTAATGGTGTACTTGGCAATAAATCTTTTTACCCTGAAATTGTCATTGTCATTCTTTTCATCTTCAGCCAAAGCGCCCCGTTGTACTTTCATTTTATGTGCCGTTTGCCAGGTACGGGTAATTACTTCTGCTACCCTGCCCATTGCCTGGCTGTCACTGCTCATCATACTAAATACACCCATATCATGCAATATGTCTTCTGCCGCAATGGTTTCAGGCCTTATGCGGCTGTCTGCAAAAGCAACATCTTCCGGTACATTTTTATCCAGGTGATGACAAACCATCAGCATATCCAGGTGCTCATCAATGGTATTGATGGTGTAAGGACGTGTTGGGTTGGTTGAAGAAGGCAATACATTCGGGTACATCGCTGCTTTGATGATATCGGGAGCATGACCACCACCGGCACCTTCTGTATGAAAAGTATGTATTACCCTGCCATTAATGGCATTGATGGTATCTTCTAAAAAGCCGCCTTCATTTAAAGTATCGGTATGGATGGCAACCTGTACATCATGCTTGTCTGCTATCTGTAGCGAAGCATCGATAACTGCTGTGGTGCTGCCCCAGTCTTCGTGAATTTTTAACCCCAATGCACCGGCTTCAATCTGTTCTTCCAATGGAGCCAGAGAGGCACAGTTTCCCTTACCAAAAAAGCCAAGGTTCATGGGGAAAGCTTCCGCCGATTCGAGCATTTTCTGAATGTTCCAGGCGCCGGGGGTTACCGTAGTAGCATTCGTTCCATCTGCCGGGCCGGTACCACCACCAATCATGGTAGTAATGCCGCTGAACAAGGCATGATCAATTTGCTGCGGGCAAATAAAATGGATATGTGTATCAATGCCGCCTGCGGTGGCTATCAAACCTGCGCCGCCATGCACTTCTGTACTTGCACCAATGATCATATTGAGAGAGATGCCATCCATGGTATCCGGATTACCAGCCTTACCTACACCAACTATCTTTCCATCTTTAATGCCAATATCAGCCTTTACAATTCCCCAATGGTCAATGATCATTACGCTGGTAATTACAAAATCCAGTACGCCTTGATTGCGGGTAGCTGTTGCCGACTGCGCCATCCCGTCGCGGATGGTTTTGCCGCCACCAAACTTTGCTTCGTCACCATACACCGTATGGTCTTTTTCAATTTCAATCAATAACGCAGTATCTCCCAACCTTACTTTATCGCCGGTTGTGGGGCCATACATATTGGCATATTTTCTCCTGTTAATGTGTAAACTCATGCGTTGGTATTTTTAAAATGATGAGCTGTAGCTTTTTCAAGGGCATTTATTTTGCTTGCTGCGGAAGCTGTTTCACCATCAACCAGGTTATTAAAACCTACAATTTTTTTGATGCCGCCAAAGGTTACGAGTTCCACTTCTTTTTCTTCTCCGGGTTCAAACCTGACGGCTGTACCTGCAGCGATGTTCAGCCGCATATCAAATGCTTTTTCCCGGTTAAATTCCATTTGTTTGTTTACTTCAAAAAAATGAAAGTGAGAGCCAACCTGTACGGGTCTGTCGCCTGTATTTACCACTACAATTTTAATGGTACTTCTGCCTGCATTGCATTCAATATCCCCTTTGGCTAAAATGTATTCTCCTGGTATCATATATTATTTTTGAAAGAAAGAAAACTGGTTATACAATTTTTAATATATTCCCTGTAGTGCCTCTTCTTGAATCGCCGGGCCTGATAGGATCATGTACGGTTACCAGCTTTGTACCATCCGGAAAAGTAGCTTCTATCTGTATTTCATGAATCATTTCAGGGATACCTTCCATTACATCATCCGCAGATAAAATGGTGCAACCGTATTGCATCAGTTCTGCCACCGTTTTACCGTCACGGGCAGCTTCCTGTAAATGACTGCTGATAAGCGCAATGGCTTCAGGGTAGTTTAGTTTTAATCCCCTGGCTTTTCTTTTTTCCGCTAATTCGCCTGCCAAAAAAAGTAATAGTTTCTCGGATTCTCTGGGTGATAGGTGCATGAATAAAAATAATTATATAGTTACCTAAACAGGCATGCAATCGTAGTAATCGTTATGAACAACTGTTAAGATAAGAAAAAACAAAATACAACCCGTTTCATTTTTTTATTGTGCTTGCAATAAAGTTTTTATTTTAACGATTTATATATTGCAACCAAGCAATCAATTGATTGTTAACCTGAAAAACCACTTACTATTGAAACCTCTATTGTACCCAGTCTCCTTGGTGGAGAGTTTATCCGTTACCGATTTAAATCCCTCAATTTTTGATTTAAGGCATTTAACATTATTATGATGAAAAACCATTTGTTTTCTGAGGATTGAAATACGAATGTTTGATGCAAATAATTGTAAGAAGTAATTAAAAATAATAAAGCATTGGTACAATTAAAATGCCTGCGGCCTCTTTATTGTACAACTCAAAATATTAATTTAAAATTCTTGATAACTAAGGTGTAAAAAATCTACAGTTTACCTTTTATTGTTAGGCACGACAGAAGAAAGATGGCCCCGATATTGGACGGGGCCTCTTCATTTTTATAACTGAATGGAGGCACCAATTAACTGGCAAATAAAACCAATTAACAATCCACTATAAATATCTTTTGGGGTATGATCGCTTACAATCAACCGGGAAGTGCAAACCAGCCCGGCAATTAATAACCCAGCACTTAAAGGCCAGGTCATCAACATGGTATTTTGTTGCATTATTACAAAAAACATCCCTGTTAAACCACCCATACCAATGGCGTGCATAGATACCTTAAAATAAATATTTGCAATGAGTGCTGCTGCGGAAGAAATAAAAACACCAAACATAAAGGCTACCAATATTCTTGGTATTTCCGGTTGTTCTCTTAAAGCATATTGTGCCCAAAAGAAGAAGGTCATGGATGCGATGTAAGGAATAATACGATCTCTTTGTGTACGAAGAAAAAAAGAATCAATAAACCCAAGGGCTTTTAGTAAAATCACTGTTATAAATGGAAACGCAATGGCGTTTATTGTAACCATAACCAGTACTCTTTTTTTACCTGCATCACTAAACCCCGAAAAATAAGATGGGTGTATAAATTCGATAAACCAGCTTACATAGAAAGGAATAAACAAGGGATGAAAAACGTAAGAAAAAAAATGAGCAAAAAAAAGTACAATAACAGGCTGCCGGCTTTTAGTAACCGGATTCAAATTTCCGTCAATTGACAATTCGCTATTGAACATTTGTTGCTTTTTATTTCTTTTATAAAAAAGGGAAGGTTATAGTTCTTTTCTTAATCTTGCCACAGGTACATTTAATTGTTCCCTGTATTTGGCAACAGTTCTTCTGGCGATATTATACCCTTTTTCCTGTAACAGTTCTGTTAAGCGTTCATCACTTAGCGGGCGTTTTTTACTTTCGCCTTCTATTAAATTACTAAGAATTTTTTTCACTTCTCTTGTACTTACTTCTTCACCACTATCTGTCTGTAAACTTTCACTAAAGAAGAACTTTAAGCGGTAGGTGCCAAATTCTGTCTGTACAAATTTACTATTGGCAACACGGCTGATGGTACTGATATCAAGATTTGTTTTTTCGGCAATATCTTTCAATATCATCGGCCTCAATTCTGTCTCATCTCCGGTTACAAAAAACTCATACTGGTAATTCATAATAGCTTCCATAGAACTCAATAAAGTATGTTGGCGTTGCTTAATGGCATCGATAAACCATTTGGCAGAATCAATTTTTTGTTTAATAAAAAGAACCGCTTCTTTCTGCCTTTTATCTTTTTTTGTACCCTTGTCATAATCTTTTAACATATCCCGATAACCTTCGCTGATACGCAGGTCCGGTGCGTTTCTGCTGTTGAGGGTAAGCTCTAATTTACCTGCATTGTTTATTATAAAAAAATCCGGTATCACATATGCTTCACCTTTACTGTTTTCACCCACACTGCCACCTGGCTTAGGGTTCAATTTTATAATCTGATTAATGATTTCTCTTAACTGATCGTCAGTAATATTTAATCCCCGTTGAATTTTTTCGTAATGCTTTTTCGTAAACTCTTCAAAATATTTATCCAATACTTTAATTGCCATTTCAATATGCTTGCCCTGGTGCACATTTCTTTCAAGTTGTATCAGCAAGCATTCCTGTAGGTTTCTTGCGCAAACCCCTGGTGGGTCAAACTGTTGAATCTGTAAAACCAGTTGGCTGATTTCTTCTTCATCTGTAATAATATTTTGTCTAAAGGCAAGGTCATCAACAATGGCACTTATATCTCTTCGTAAATAGCCGTCATCATCAAGGTTGCCAATAATTTGCTCTGCCACACTTTGCCTGTGTTCATCCAAACTAAGTTGTCCTAGCTGCTCCAGCATTAATTCATTAAAACCTGTTTCTACTTTATGTGGAATTACTTTACTGTCATCCTGCTCAGGATAATTTTCGTCCCGCATTTTATAATCAGCAATATCATCGTCTCCATCCTGCACGTAGTCACTTATGTCGATACTTTCATATTCATCCTGACTGCCATCGGGTTCAAAATCATCAGCCGGAGTTTCAAATTCTTCGGTAACATCGTTCTCAAATTCTTCTGCTTCCTCTTCTTCACCTGTTTCCAACGCAGGATTTTCTTCCAGTTCTTCTTTAATGCGTTCTTCGAGCAATGCTGTTGGTACCTGCAACAGTTTCATTAACTGAATTTGCTGGGGTGATAATTTTTGTAATTGCCTTTGGTATAATCCCTGACTTAATGCCATATTTATTTTTTCAATCTCTTAAAGTGATTGATTGTTTTTTTGTAAATAATCATGTTATTACCAGCAGTTGCTTTACATGGCTAAATCTTTGTTGCCTGCCGCCGTGGCGAATCACTCTCTTATACTTTTCTACCAGGGGAACTTTAATTGAAGTTAATTGCTGGCAAGAGGTGGCTAACCACCAGGTAAACGGTTAAACAAAGAAACTGCTAGTGTAATAAAGTCGTAAATTTACATACATTGAAACTCGAAAAGTGTATAAAAAAGCTAAAATTTTATTTTTCTGCATGATTTTTGTTGCGCCGAAAATGTTTTCGCAACATTTACCACAACAAAAGGGGGCTTTGATTCTTTTGCAGGTACCCGTAAAGCCAATACCAGCAATGTTTCTAATAATTAAAAATGTTGAAATACCCGTTAACCCACAACCATTTTTATCGGCCAATTATTACTCAACCCAATTAGGTTTTTTTTGTAAACAGGAAATAAAATTTGAAAAAATTGCTAAAATTTCTTTTAAGTTTAGAATGGGGAGTGTTGAAGATTGCGATCGGTTAGAAGGAAAGCGCTGAAGTAACTAAATTAAAAAAGGTATCTATATTGCTACATATGCCTTTTACCTTTTATTTCTAATTTTATCAGGCGGTTACCTGTTGAGCCTTTAGTACTTTATTAATCACGGTTACCATTTGTTCTCCTTTCACCTTTATCTGTTCCGGAGTCCATAATAAACTAATGGCGGTTGAAATACAGCGTCCCATCACTGCATCACTGGCACTAAAATCTTTATTTGCATGATGCATAACAGCAGTTTTTAAATCAGGATGTAAATGGTTAAGGGTAATTGCGTTTTTAAGATGATCCCATTTACTGATGTAGTGCCAGTTATTTACAAACCAGTAAAAATTACCGGCTAATATTCCCTGTGCTTTTAATTCTGCTACTACTGCTTTTGTAATGGCTTCAGTAGGTAAAAACCAGCTTAAAAAACTACAACTGTCACCGGCTTCATCGGGTACTCTTCTGAAAGAAATTTCTGGAATGGCAGCTAAAATTTGCCGGAGCATTTTATTATTATTCCGTTGGAGGTTTAAAAAATTATCTAACTTTTTTATTTGAGCCAGACCCACTGCAGCATGTAATTCGCTGATGCGGAAATTATATCCAATAAACGGATGAAGGTCTGCACCTCGGTCTAAGCCACCTTTATGGTCATGTCCATGATCACTGTATCCATCAGTATTAATATATACATCTTCCCTATTGCTCATTACTACACCACCCTCTGCGCAGGTAATCATTTTTACAAAATCAAAACTAAAAGTACCTGCATCTCCAATGGTACCTAGTTTTTTTCCTTTATAAGTAGCACCAATACTCTGACATGCATCTTCCAGCAAAATCAGGTTGTGTTCTTTACAGATAGCAACTAGTGCATCCATATCTGCCATACTGCCGCACATGTGTACGGGCATAACACATTTTGTTTTGGAGGTGATGGCATTTCGAACCGCAGCTGGGTTTAAGGTTAAAGTATCATCTACATCAACTAAAACGGGGATGGCTCCAACTGAAAGAACGGCTTCAAAACTTGCTACAAATGTAAATGCGGGTAAAATTATTTCATCACCATAACCAATACCCAAAGCGCTCATTGCTGCGGTTAAAGCAGCAGTGCCACTGCTTACCAATTGGGCGTGTTTGCAACCAAAGGTTTCGCAAATAGCTTCTTCTAATTCTTTTGCTTTCCAGATGCCTTTTCGGGGGCCATCAAACCCATACCGCATAAGGATTCCTGTTTCCAACACATCATTTACTTCTTTGCGTTCTTCTGCTCCAAAAAATTCAAAACCGGGCATATGATAAATTTAATATTAATAATAAATAAGCCTGCAATACAAAGGTAGAGAAAATAGGTATGTACAATTATTGAAAAAAGAACTGATAATATTCAAAATTATAAAACCCATTAGGGTTTATTTTAGTATACACTGCCACAACGTAGGCATAACTAAAAGGCAAAAATTATTTTAACCATTCCATTGCAGGCAATGTTGCGGGGTCTTTAAAATAATGCAATCGTAGACTGTCACTCCAGCCATTTGGATTGTTTTCAAAGCTTTTGCTGCTAAAAAAAATCATCCCTTGTATATTTGGTTTGCTGCGCAAAGCATCAATTTGCCTGGTTAGCTGTGTAGGGTCTCTCCATGCTTTATTCGTATTTGCTTTATAAATACCCAGTCCAATATAACATTGCCTGCCGAATGTATGATTGTTCCACCAGTCTAATAAAACATTGTAGGGGGCAGTGCGGTGACTAAACTCCCAATATAGCTGTGGTGCTACATAATCTATCCAGCCATTTTTTAACCATAATAAAATATCAGCATACAAGTCATCATAATCACTTGCGCCTCCATTGGTGTTACTTCCGTTTATTGGGTCACGCTCTTTACTGCGCCAAATTCCAAAGGGGCTGATTCCAAACTGGCAGGTTTTATTTGCAGCCTTAATAACCCTGCTAAGTAAAGCAATAATGGAATCGGTGTTACTTCTTCTCCAGTTATCTTTTTTTAAACCATTACCAAACTGCTCATAGGTAGTATTATCCGGAAATTCTTTGCCTGCAATGCGGTATGGATAAAAATAATCATCAAAATGTATGGCATCTACGGGATACCTGCTTACCACATCTTTAACCACATTGGCAACATATTGCTGTACCGCCTTATTTCCCGGGTCGAAATATTTTTTGTCTCCGTAATTTAAAAACCACTCCGGATGAAGCTTTGTAATATGGGTGGGCGAAATAGAAGATACCCCAAGGTTAAACTCAGCCCTGTAAGGATTCATCCAGGCATGAAAGGCCATTCCACGTTTGTGCGTTTCAGTTATCATAAACTCAAGTGGATCGTAATAAGGATAAGGAGGCTGCCCTTGTTTACCGGTAAGCCATTCGCTCCAGGGTTCAAATTGCGAGGGATAAAAAGCATCTGCTGCAGGACGCACCTGAACAATTAAGGCATTAATCCCATTGCGTTGGTGCATGTCGAGTAGTTTTAGAAACTCAACTTTTTGAGAATCGCTGTTAAAATTTCCGGCTGAGGGCCAGTCAATATTATCTACAGTGGCTACCCATACGCCCCGAAATTCCGGTTTGGTTTGAGCGTTTACATTGGGATTAAAAGAAATGCTTCCTATAATTAAAAAGATCAAAAATTTATACTGCATTATAGCTATTAATTGGAATGACGGATTTTATCTAATAATTTATTAAACGTGATGGCTTCTTCTTCTGTAAGTGACCTTAAAATATTTTCCATTTTCTCTTCATGCAAATCCAGTTTATCCAATACTTTTAATCCGGCAGTGGTAATGCTTACATCAACAAGGCGTTTATCTGATTTGCAGGTTATCTTTTTTACAAGTCCTTTCAAAATCAGCCGGTCTACTATGCGGCTTGTATCACTCATTTTATCCAGCATACGCTCCCTAATTTGTAGGGTTGATAAAGGGATTTCGCTACCTCTTAAAATTCGCAAAATATTAAATTGCTGCATGGTTAGGTCTTCCCCATCAAATAAGTGTTTCAATTGTTCGGTTGTCCAATGGTAAGTAAAAATTAAATTAACCATGGCCCGTTGGTACTCGCTTTTAAAACTACCTTGTTTAATGTCTTTATCTATACTCATGTTACTGAATCTTTATTATTCTCTGTAGTGGTAAATTCGTTGATATAAATTTTTATCAAGATAATAAAATAGCTAATAAGCAAAGGGCCAAATATTAATCCCATAAACCCAAATAGTTTAAGGCCAACTATTACTCCCAGTACGGTTACCATGGGGTGCACATTACCCATCTTTTTTAATAAACCCAATCTGGTAATGTAGTCAACATTTCCTGTGATGATAATGCTGTAAAATGTAAGCCAGGTTGCAGTAAAGTTTTGCCCGGTTGAGTAAAGGTAGATTACCAACGGTACCCAAATAATCATGGTGCCTACCAGCGGAAAAAATGCAAATACGCCTGTTACAAATCCCCACATTGCCCACTCCTTAACTCCAAAAATTAAATAACCTATTGCTGCAACCGTACCCTGCACAATACATATAATGGGAATGCCAATGGCATTGGCCCTGATCATTAAAATGGTTTCGCTGGCAAGTTTGTCTACATTTTCAGGCTCTAATGGAATGATATGGTTTAAATATTTTTCTATGGCAGTTCCGTTGATCAATAAATAATACAACAAAAAAAACATCATAAGTAAATTGGTTAACAGATTGAGTGTGCCATTTAATAACCCGGGAATAAAGGAAGATATTTTGGTTGAGATAGATTTGGCATTTTCATCCGTAAATAATTTTAACCCGAAGGAAGACTCAATTTTATCTGAAAAAATTTTAAGCCCCTGCATTACCTCATGCTGGCTATTTATTAATGAATTAATTTTTGGCGTTACCATTCTGATGGAAAAATATACAGGAATAGAGATGATTATTAAGGATCCCAGAATGAATAAAAATGCTGTTAACCCTTTATGCCATTTTTTTTGCTGGGTTAGCTTTTGATATTCTTTACGGGTAAGAATATACAAAGTAATCCCACCCAACAAGCCGGGTAAAAAAATACTTAATTGAAGCACAAATAGTATTGTGAGAAAAATTATTATGCCAATCAAAATGATTTGGCGTAACCGGTTGTTAAACGTAATGTTTGGCATATTATAAACTAAGCAAAATACAAGCCACTACAGTTTATTATAAAACGTAATGAAATAAGAGATTTGTTATATTGTAATAAAGTTGTCAAAAAAATTAGTCTTTCCAAACAGAAGCACCCTCACTACAATTAGCACAAATATCAATATTTTTCCGGCTGTTCATCAATTGGCTCCTAAACTGTTTGTAATTATCATTGTTCCATACTTCTTTAAAAGATTGATTTTTTAAATTGCCTAACTGGTGCATTGCATCTTTATCAAAGCAACACGGCACTACCAGTCCATCCCAGGTTATTACATTGGCATGTTGCATTTTCCAGCAACGGTTGGCTAATTTATTTTTTGGAGTATACCCCCCATCCGTATTTTTTTTATACCGGCTAAATTTATCAATAGTGGGGATCAGTTTATTGGGATCTGTTTCGTAATCATACACCTGCGCAGTTTTAAACCGAACTTCATCTACTCCAATTTCTTTTGCCAGTTTTTTAATTTCTTCAATCTGGTGTTCATTTGGCTTAACCACTAAAAACTGAAAAAATACAAAAGGCGTTTTGCTGTTAAGTTCCTTTTTCCACTTTACAATTTTTTTTGCTCCTTCAATTACTTTATCAATATTGCCACCAACCCTGTATTGTTGGTATACATCCTGGGTGGTGCCGTCGATAGAAATGATCAGCCTGTCTAAACCGCTTTCAATGGTTCTTTTTGCAATAGCGTCTGTAAGATAATGGGCATTGGTAGATGTTGCGGTATAAATGCCCTTGCTTCCGGCATATTTTACCATGTCTAAAAAATCGGGGTTTAAATAAGGCTCACCCTGAAAGTAAAAAATAAGGTACAATAATTCCCGGTGAATTTCATCAATGGTTCGGGTAAAAAAATCTTTTTGCAACATGCCCGTTGGCCTTGTAAAAGCCCTTAACCCACTGGGACACTCCGGGCACCGAAGATTACAACTCGTGGTTGGTTCAAAAGAAATTGATACCGGGTAGCCCCATTGCACAGATTTATGCAACAACCTGCTTGCATAAAAACTACCAAGCACTTTAATCCCATTCCAAAATCGGCGGAAAGTAATTTTGCTTGCCAGGTTAACAGTGTCATTCCAATTAATTTGGGGCATGTAGCGAAGTTAGTTCATCAGGCGTTTATTAAATGAAAAAAACCGGCATCTTCATACCGGTTTTTAATTTAAAAGATTTCAATTACGCTTATCGAAACTAATTCGCTATATCACTTAATTGCTCGTCGCTGCTTTGTTCAAAATTTTCCGGTACCAAAATTTCTACCGGGGTAAAATTCAAATTGTTTTTTATAAAATTCTCGTAATTATGAAAAATAACATTCAGGGTAATAAAGTTCATAACATAAGCTTGTGTCTCGGCCGGTAAAAGTTTTTTAATATCCCAAAAATCAGGGGTTGGCTTTCCGCTTTTTTCCATAGCATGCCAAACATTGCCTATACCGCAATTATAACTTGCTACTACTAACAACCAATTGTTGTCCAGGTTTACTCTGCGGGCTTTAAGGTATCGGGCTGCCACTACCGTTGATTTATTAAAATTTTTACGGTCATCTTTTTGTTTAGCCATCGCCTTAAACTTTGCATGGGCTTTTTTTGCATTTAAACGTAGCAGCTTTTTCTTCTCTTCCACACTCATTTGCTCCACATATTTTAAACCATATTCTTTTGCTACCTCATCCATAATTTGCCAATAGCCAACAGCACCCGCTTTTGAGACGGCATTGGCATTACACGCAGACTCCAATATCATTAAAATACCCAGCTCCTCAGGCAGATCGTATTTTTTTAAAATGGTATTTACTTTAGGTAAAAACTTTTTTCCTTTTGTGTACATCCGCATGAGGTATTCCTTTCTTTTACTGCTAAACGTAGCTATGTAGTCAGATGAAAGCGCTTCATTTCCTTTAAGGATATCAGGAAAAAGTACATTAGACTCTTTAAGAATATACCTTGGCGTATTCTTTAGATTGAAGGATGCTAATAATATATGCTTTGTTGAATCCACATTGGTTTGCGCAAAACTTTTTGCTGTATCGGCAAAAGCAATCGCTATAATTATGAGTGAGTACACAAATTTATAAGGAAGACTGTTTTTTATAACCATGCTTTTTTTGGATTTTGTAAGATTTATAAAGGGTGCAAATTTAACGGCGAGGGAAAGTTAATATTGCTTTTACTTGTTAAAAAAAAAGCTAATTCAACTTTTTAACAACAGCAATTGCTACTAATAAAACAGGTAGTGTTACTACTTTTATGCACTTTTGCACAGCATTTAAAAAATTGTGGCAAAAAGAAGAAAGAAAAATCCGGCAAAAAGAACAATTATCATCTCCATTGCACTACTCGCAATTGCAGCTGCAACTTATTATAGCCTTTATTTTCTAAATAAGCCAAGGTTTGTACGCTATCCCGGGTTTGGAATTGATATGCCTGTAAATTATACCATACACGGCATTGATGTTAGCCGACATCAATCTACTATTGATTGGGAGGATGTGAAAGCCATGCAGATTAAAAATATAAAAATTGGGTTTGGATTTATAAAAGCTACAGAGGGCATACAAAATGTAGATGATCAGTTTAAGAAAAACTGGGCCGCAGCAAAAAAGGCAGACATACCCAGGGGAGCATACCATTTTTTTATCCCATCTAAAAGCGGTAAAGCGCAGGCAGAAAATTTTATAGAAACAGTAAATCTTGACAGCGGAGATTTGCCACCGGTGTTAGACATAGAACATGTAAACGGAACAAGTATACCTAAATTACAATTGGGAATATTGGAATGGCTGCTGTTGGTTGAAGCGCATTACCATGTAAAACCCATTATTTATACCAACGCTTTTTTTTATAAAAATTTTCTGGGAGATAAGTTTGATGACTACCCTTTGTGGGTGGCGCATTATTTGGTAAAAGATAAACCGCACATAGAACGCAACTGGATTTTTTGGCAGCACAACGAAACAGGGCAAGTAAATGGTATTAATGCTTATGTTGATTTCAACGTATTTAACGGCGATAGTGCCGCATTCAAAAAATTACTCATTAAATAGTTACACAAATCCCTTCAATCACAAAGTAAAGCACGAACTTTATTTATCAACGATTTTTAAAAATATGGAGCCAGATGTAAGAGATTTTTTAGTACGCATATTGCAAACCATTTCTATGACAATGGTTTGGTTACTGGTTAATATGAGTGTTGGTATTTATTTTGGCTTTGCTTTTTTTGAACACAAGCCTTCTATTGGAAATATAATTTTTTACAGTTGGTTCCTCGCAAGTTTTGTAGCCCTTATCTATTATTTAAAAAAGAAGTGGAAGGGTTGGAAAGAGATTGGTGAATGAAAATGATAACAATTAATTAGTCGAATTATCTCCCTACACCTATTGTTTTTATCATACCTTATTGTGATAGTTTACGGAATTAAAATATTAACTGCTATGATCGGTTACAATGACCCATTGGTTTTTTATTTTACGAAACAGTAGCGTATATGCACCGCCAATATTGCCAATACTTCTTGTTAAATGCCATTTGCCAACTACAAAAAAATAATCTTTAGATAAACGTTTTATTGTAATTAATTCAAAATTCAATTTACCCATCGCGGCAGTATCGGGATAGCCCTTTTTGTAATTGTCCAATGCTTTTTGCCAACCATAAGTAATGCCACTTTTGCCAATAAACATCAATGAATCACTCTCCCAATAACCTTTCATAAAAGAATCAAGGTTGCCCTTATTCCATTCGCTTGTTTGTGCTGCTAAAATAGTACGAATGCTTAACTCATCTTTTGACTGTGCATTTACAACCTGCGCTGATAAAAATAAACTTAACACTATTATAAGGAGCCTTTGCATAATAAAAAGTTTTAGGGTATAAAAGTAGCTGATATGGAACAATTACACAAAGCACCCTTTTCGAGAGCATTAATGTTGATGGTGTGGTGAAGAGCATTTGCTTTGATGGCACAATCGATAATTGTAATAATGTGCGGAAATAATTAATACAACAGCAATTGTCAAAAACAGGTATTCGTACTGAGGGAAGAACTGTTTTAAAACAAGAAAAATAAAACCAACAGAAAAAATAGTAACAGGAATAAAAGAACGATGATGCTTAATATATCCATGAAATAGCGAATAAGAACCTACAGTAAATGCCAATGCTATCATTCCCCATTCAAAAAATAAATTGTGAATAATATTGATACCCAGAATAGGTAAAGAACTAAGCATAATTGGTAATACAGCACAATGAATAGCGCAAGCTATAGATGTACCAATCCCCATCGCATCCCAGTTTATTTTTATATTCATAATTGAAGTGTGCAAAGATAGTATATTTGCAATAACGTTGCAAGTTTTAATAGTTGTTAAATGAGGTAAACAGCTTTACGTTAGCAATTTGTTTGGCTGTAGCTTTGTAAAAAATTACAAGATGAATAAAAAATGGCTTTGGTATGTAGGATTCTTTATTTTGCTTTTTGGAGGATATTTTATTTATGTATTTAGTCAAACGGATATTTCCCGGTCCAGCCTGCCAATAATCAATAATAATGTGCAGCCTTTTTCATTTACCAATCAAAATAGTAAAACAATTACTGAAAAAGATGTAGATGGTAAAGTGTATGTTGCTGAGTTTTTCTTTACCACCTGTAAAGGCATTTGCCCAAAGATGAATGCTAATATGCGCAGGGTATATGATGCTTATAAAACTGATAGCAACTTTATGATTATTTCGCATACCTGTATGCCTGAAACAGATTCGGTACCACTATTAAAAAAATATGAAGCCAAAATGCTGAATGGTAAATTGGAAACGAATGTGGACGGTTCTTTTAAAATAAATTACGATACAGCAACAGGCAGTAAAAAAGCACCGGACAATCCTAATTGGCTTTTTGTTACCGGTAGTAAAACTGCCTTGTACGATATTGCACGTAATGGCTATTTAATCGACAACAACAAACCAGATTCATCTCAAAATATTGCAGACCAATTTATACATACTCAATTATTTGCCTTGGTTGATAAACAGACTAATGTGAGGGGGATTTATGATGGATTGAAGGAAGATGAAATGGAAAAATTATTAAAAGATATAGAAGGGCTGTTAAAAGAAAAGCACCAGAACAGGGCATTAAAGGGATATTGATGGTTGTAAATGACGCTGAAAAATCAGCATAGAAAAGTTTAAACTTACAATACAATGGAAGAACTACTCGACATTTTAAAAAAGAATCAACTTAGTGTAACCGATGGTCGTAAAAAAATATTGGAACTTTTTTTACATACCAACGGGGCCCTTGCACATGCTGATATTGAAAAAAATACGGGTGAAAATTTCGATCGTGTAACTGTGTACCGAACGCTTCAAACCTTTGTTGATAAAGGAATTATTCATGTTATCCCTACCACAGATAACTCTATTTTATACGCACTTTGTAAAGACAATTGCGAAGCCGGCCATCATCATGATGACCATGTACATTTTGTTTGCGAAGATTGCAATAAAACTATTTGCCTGGATGAAGTAACTGTGCCAATTGTAAAATTACCAAAAGGGTTCAAACCAAAAAATGCTGCGATGGTGGTAAATGGCATTTGCGACGATTGCCAGTAAACTAGTGAATCGTGAACCCATCATCTGAATGAATTAAACTTTTAGGCTAAGCAATACTATCCCATCTGCTCTTTTACAAACGCCATCAACACTTTTATTTGTTCTGGTGAAAAATCAAATTTCAATCCGGCAGTTTTATATAGATCCGGCAAAGTTAGAGTGGCACCCAAACTTAAAGCAGTACAATAATTATCCAATGCTTTCTGCTTGTCGTTTTTAAATTGCATCCACATACCGATAGCACCTAACTGTGCAATGCCGTATTCGATATAATAAAAAGGCACTTCAAATAAATGCAGTTGGCGTTGCCACATATTACTGCGATAATTTTCAAGGCCGCTGTAATCAATTACACTGTCCTGAAATTCCAGCAAAATTGCATTCCAGTTATTAATTCTTTCTGCTGTAGTATGTTGTGGATTTTCGTATACCCAATGTTGAAATTTATCAATAACCGCAATCCATGGAAAAATAGTTATTACTCTTTCCAACTGGTGTTCCTTGGCTCTTGTGAGTTCTTCTTTATTGCTGAAAAATACTTCCCAATGATCCATACTAAAAAGTTCCATAGCCATACTTGCCACCTCAGCAATTTCCATTGGATATTCCTTAAAGCCCGACAATTCCAATGGATGTGCTAAAAATGAATGAACCGCATGGCCACCCTCATGAACCATGGTTGTTACATCATTCATTTGCCCTGATGCATTCATAAAAATAAAAGGAGCACCACTTTCGGCAAGCGGGCAGTTATAGCCGCCCGGAGCTTTTCCTTTTCTGCTGTCAAGATCGAGGTGCTTTAGTTCCTGCATTTTTTTGAGGCAATCGCCAAAGAAAGGCTGCAGTTTTGTAAAGCATTCAATTGTTTTATTGATCAATTCTTCGCTTGTTTTAAAAGGCCTGAGCGGACAAGTTCCTTCTGGCTCAGCATCCAAATCCCAGGGACGTAAAACAGCAAGGCCCAATTTTTCTTTTTTCTTTTTATAAATGATATTTACCAATGGTAATACATGTTGTTTCACCGCCTCATGAAAAGCAAAACAGTCTTCTTTAGTATAATCAAATCTTCCTAATTCTTTAAATCGAAAATCACGATAATTGGAAAAACCTGCGTTGATTGCTTGCTGGTTGCGTTTTTGAATTAACTGGTTATATAATTCACTCAGCGATGTTTTGTCTTCCAATCTTCTCTCCTGAATTTTTCTATAGGCTTCTTCTCTTAAATTTCTGTCATTGCTTTCCAGGAATTTTGATGCCTGTTGAAGTGTGTATTCCTGTCCATTAATTGAAACCGTCATCTTACCGGTAATTACACCGTACTGTTGTTGCATTACAGATAATTCAGCCTGCAACGGAATATTTTCTGCCCTAAATAACTCAATGCTTTTGCGTAAGCTGCGCAAATAAGTAAAATATTTTTTATTGTCTAAACCTGCTGCCAGTGGATGATTGAGGAGTTTTTTATTCAATGCGTCACTGTATGGTTCAATGTTTGGCTGAATTTCCATGCAGAAAAAATTAAAGGCATCTTCCAATACTTTGTTCTCTGTATCGCAAGTCATTTTTATTTGCCGCCAGCAAGCATCTTCATTAACCATGGCTTCCAGCTCACTCTGGTCTTTCAGCCACTGTTCCAATCTTTGCTGTGTATCAATATTTCTATTCAATAATTCTTTAAAAAATGGTTCCAGGTTTTGCCAGTTGGTAACTTCAAAATTATCAGGAACAAAATGCCTGGGAGTTTTTTGTATAGCTGCGGTGTACATGAAAACTATTTTGGGAGATTATGTTAGGGCAAACTTCTTTTACAACGAAAAGAAATTTGCCTTTTGAATATTGTCTTATTACCCGCTGATGCGGATTAGCGACCACTGATTAGGCCATCTTTCTTGGAGAATTTATCTTTTTAGGTGGTGCAGCTTTTACGCTTACCTGTTTTGTTTCTGTTGCTTTTGCTTTTGGTGTGGCTACTTCGTGTGCGGTACCATCCTGCTCGGGATTTTCGGAAAGTTTAATTTCCACATTATTGGTTTTCAACAAATCAAACCACCGGATCATTTTTTTCATATCGCTGTTGTACACCCTTTCAAAATCCATATCCGGGTAAACTTTTTCAAAATAGGCTTTAATTGCTTTTGTATCCGCCTTGGCGTCTGGTAATTTTTCTGTACTGGCCTGCATGGCAGTAAATACCTCTACTAAGTTCACGTTATCTTTTACTGTAAACACTTCAATGCTTTCAAGGTGCGAAAAATTATGCAAACGGGTGCTCACAAATTTGGTGCTTTTGTCTTCCAATGACTTTACAACACCACCATCTGCTTTTGAAGACATTAATTCGAATAAACCGCCTAAGCCGGTTACTGAAACGAGTCTGTTATAATCCATAACTGTATTTTTTTTAGGCATCAAAGATAAACTACTGTGTTCATTAGCGCACTTGTTAATTAAAAAAGATGGCTAAAGTTTTTGATTTGCACAACGGAATTATCAATAGAAAAGAAACGTATTTCCTTTGAACTTGTATTTAAAGCCATTTTTACAGATGTAGATGGAGCCATTTTTTGGTTTTATATCATTTAAAAATAAAAGTTAAAATTTTCGCCTGATTTTTTTCCTTATGTCGTCTTATTGAGGAAAATATCCCCCCATGCTAAAATTTTCAGGATTCCTCCTGCTTTTTAATTTTGCTGTAATAATAACCTCTGCGCAAAATGCAGGAATTAAAGGTATAGTTACAGATAGTAAAGAAAGGATACCGGTAACTGGCGCTACTGTATCTATTTACTTGCAAAATGACTCTGCAAAAAAAAATATACTAACAACACTAACTAATGTATCAGGTGGGTTTGAATTAACAGGCATTGCTGCCGGTAGTTATTTTTTTGAGATAAGTTCTATCGGGTATCAAAATTTAAAAAGACCCGTCATGCTTAACGATAGCATTAAGGATATGGGATTACTTAGCTTTACAAAACAAGGAAAAGATCTGGCCGATGTAACCATTATTTCAACAGCCCCACCGGTAACACAAAAAGGCGATACTACTCAATTTAGTGCCAATCAATACAAAGTTAACCCCGATGCAACCACCGAAGACCTGGTTAAAAAGATGCCAGGAATTACTGTGGCTAAGGATGGAACAGTAACAGCACAAGGGGAACAGGTAAAAAAAATAACCATTGACGGAAAAGATTTTTTTGGGGATGACGCATCAGCCGCATTAAAAAACTTACCGTCGGAAGTGGTTGATAAAATACAGGTTTTTGATAAACTAAGCGATCAGGCCCAGCTTACAGGTTTTGATGATGGTAATTCTGTTAAAGCAATGAACATTACAACTAAATCGGGAATTAAAAATAGCCAGTTTGGCAGGGCCTACGCAGGTTATGGAACAGACGACCGTTATGCGGCTGGGGGAAATATTAGTTTTTTTAATGGCAACAGGCGTATTTCTCTAGTTGGAAATTTTAACAACATCAATCAACAAAATTTTGGCTCGCAGGATTTGTTGGGTGTTAGCAGCAATACTGGTGGTAATCGTGGCGGCGGAGGCAGGGGCGGTGGAGGCAATACCGATAACTTTACGGTTGGCCAGGCAAGCGGCATTAGTAAAACAAATGCTTTTGGTATAAACTACAGCAACCAGCTTGGTAAAAAACTCACTATCACAGGTAGTTACTTTTTTAACAACAGTCATAACAACAATGAATCGGTTATAAATACAGAAACATTTTCTATACCTAAAAATCTTTTTAGTACTCAAAAAAGTAATACACTAACAGGCAATACAAATCATCGCATTAACCTTCGCCTGGAATATAAAATAGATTCATCTAATTCTATTTTTATAATACCAAGCATTAATTTTCAAAATAACAATTCTACTACATCAGCTGCATTGCAAAACTTTTATGGCACCAACGATTCTGTAAATACTTCTTTAAACAGGAATACATCTGAGAGGCAAGGGTATAATATCAGGAATAATGTGATGTATCGCCATTCGTTTGCAAAAAGAGGCCGCACAATTTCTGTAGGCTTAAATACAACTTTTACAAAAAATGACGGCACCAGTATTACGGATGCTGAATACCGCTTTTTTAAAAATGGTTTTGTAACAGATTCATTACAGCAACAACTGTATGATAATACAACCAATGGTCACACAATAGGCGGAAGTATTGCGTACACTGAACCGATGGGCAAAAAGGCACAAATTCAAATAGACTATAATCCTTCCATACAAAAAAATAAAGCCAACCAGGAGGCGTTTTCATACGACGGACAAAAATATTCCATGTTTGATTCTACGCTTTCCAACAAATTTGATAATACGGTCACCACCAATAATGCAGGTATTAATTATCGTTATTCAAAAAGTAGGGATGAGCAATTATCGTTTGGTGCCAATATTCAAAATGCCAAATTGGAGAGCCAGCGGATTTTTCCTGTTGCATCATCAGTTAACCAATCTTTTTTTAGTGTTTTACCGAATGCGCAATGGCGTAAAAAGTTTTCTGCCACTAGTAACATTCGTTTGTTTTACAGGGCATCTACTAATTTTCCCTCTGTCAATCAATTGCAGGATGTAGTAAACTTATCTAATCCACTAAGGGTTAGCAGTGGCAATCCCGAGCTGAAACAATCTTACACAAACCTGGTTTCTGCAAGGTATTCTTATACCAATTCAAAAACAAGTAAAAGTTTTTTTGCCAATTTATTTTTGCAAACTGCTGCTGATTATATTTCTAATGCTATTTATATTGCACAAAATGATTCAATCATACAACAAGGCATTGTATTAAAAAAAGGTTCGCAACTTACCAAGCCTGTAAACCTTGATGGTTATAAAAGCCTGCGTACTTTTTTTACTTATAGTATGCCGGTTAAATCATTAAAAACAGTGGTAAATTTAAATGCAGGATTTACGTACGCCAAACTTCCAGGGTTAGTAAATTACACTACAACCATTACTAATAATTATACCTACAATGCAGGCGTAGTTTTGGCAAGTAATATCAGTGAGTATGTAGATTTTAATGTTTCATACAACGCTAATTTTAATAATGCCACAACTATATCAACTACCAGTTCCAGTAATAAATATGTTAATCAAATTGCCGGAGTGCAATTGAATTTATTAGATAAAAAAGGGTGGTTTATAAAAAATGATCTTACTGGCCAGTCATATACGGGCTTATCAGCAGGGCTAAATCAACACTTTTGGTTGTGGAATGCAGCCATCGGAAAAAAGTTTCTGAAGCGTCAGGCAGGGGAATTAAAGTTATCTGTATTTGATTTATTGAAACAGAATCAAAGCATTGTGAGAACGGTTACGGGAGCCTATATAGAAGATGTTCAAAGCCAGGTATTACAACAATATTTTATGCTAACATTTACTTATAATCTTAAAAACTTTGGTGTTGCTGCAAAACCTGCAAACAGTAATTTCAAAGGCAGAGAAGGAATGAATGGCCCTGGTATGGATGGTAGAAATCCATCCTTTTAATTATTTTTAGATTGGATTTTAAAAATGGAAAGTCTTGAACCAATCTGAAGTGGAGTTAATAGAGCAATTACAACGTGGAGAGCAGGAAGCTTTTAGACGAGTTGTGGGTTTATACCAGGAGATGGTGTACAATACAGTCCTTAGCATTGTGCAAAATGAAGCCGATGCAGAAGACATAACACAGGAAGTTTTTGTGCAGGTGCACCAAAGTGTAAAATTGTTTAAAGGAGATTCAAAATTTTCTACCTGGCTCTATCGAATAACAATAACAAAATCGTTAGATTTTGAAAAAAGAAGGAAACGAAAAAAACGTTTTGCATTTGTACAAAATTTGTTTGGTGAAAAAGAAGAAGAACAACATCATCCGGTAGAATTTAATCATCCGGGAGTGTTGTTGGAGAATAAAGAAAAGGCAGGCGAGTTATTTAAAGCATTGCAGCAAATACCCAACAATCAACGGATTGCTTTTACATTAAGCAAAATAGAAGGATTGAATAACCAGGAGATAGCGGCCATTATGAATACTTCTTTTTATGCAGTAGAATCATTATTGGCAAGGGCAAAAACAAGTTTAAAGAAAAAATTAAAAAACTATTATTTATTACAATCAGCTAAATAAAAAGCAATGACAAACGATGAAAATATAGACCGGCAAATTGAAGAAGCGTTAAATAGCATTAGCGAAATAAAAAGGGCTTCACCAAAACCATACCTGTTTACTCGTATTAATACACGACTCAATATCCAGGTAAAAAATTTTTGGGAGGGTGTGGCTGTATTTATCAGCAGGCCGGCTGTGTTGATTTTGGGACTATGTTTAATACTTACCGCAAATATTTCCGTTTTATTGTTGAATAAATCTTCATCAATTAATAGTGCTACAGAACGTTCTATAAATTCTGTTTCTGATGAAGATGAATATTCAACCAGTTTTGCTACTATTGATAATTTTGAAAACTCAGAACCATAATGAAAACACAACCTAACAACAAAAGGCTCCTTATCATCATTGGTATTTTGTTACTTGCCAACCTGGTATTGGTATCTTTTTTTATACTGAATAAGCCGGTAGCTAAAAGGCCAATGCGTGGTGACAGAAAGGCAATGATTACCTCTTTTTTACAAAAAGAAATTGAATTTAATCAACAACAATTACACCAATACGATTCTTTGAATGAGCAGCATCGAACTAAAATAAAAGCAATGTTTGATGAAGCCAGGAGGGATAAGGAAAATGAGTTTAAACAACTTACCACCAACAATTTTACCGATTCCTCAATTATTAATACTGCTGCTATCTTTGCTGCTAAGCAAAAAGAAATAGAAATAGTAATGTTTAAACATTTTAAAGATATCAGAATGCTTTGCACTCCGCAACAACAACCAAAGTTTGATTCGCTATTTTATAAAATGCTAAGCAGAAGAAATGAGGATAGAAAAAAATAATTTGGTTTGCGGCTGTTTCTTTTAAAAAGGTCGTCTAATATAACAGTTAAAATAAAAAATCACACATATGAAAAAACAAATAGCATTATCTATGGTTGCAATGGTAGTAACAGTTGGATCCATAATGGCACAAGGTCAGGGAGGCCCACGCATGACAGTTGAAGAAAGAGTAAAAGCTGTAAATGAAAAGCTAATAGATTTTAAATTAACCCCGGATAAACAGGCTAAAACTGATAGTATTTTCACAGGGTATTACACCACCATGCAAAAAGAAAGAGAAGCAATGATGAGCTCCGGCGGCACCCCGGACAGAGATGCGATGAGAGCTAAAATGCTGAAACTTAACATTGACAGAGATGAACAATTAAAACTCATTTTTACTGACGACCAGTTTAAAAAATGGAAAGATGATATTGAACCAGCTATGCGGCCACAAAGGCCAAACAGGCAGTAGTAAAGCAATGGTTATTTTGGTTTTTTTGATTGAGCGCATAAGGCCCTGCTTCTTTTTGAGCAGGGTTTTATCATACTGTTATCCTGTAAAGGAGAAAAGGAGAAGACTGTGGCGAAGAGAGAACTTATTTATTGAACTTTACCGTGGATTGATGTACGCTGCAAATTACTTCCACTCAGGGGAGGGTACTATCTCCTTCAATACATTTTGTATTCTCAGGTTAATTGTTTCGTAATCGCTAAATCCTTTTGATATTAAATAAAACTTAGCATCATTTTGTTGAATTAATACCTGGGGGAAACCAGTTACCTGTAAATGTTTGCACAAGGCAAATTCATAATGCGCCTTATCCTTATATTCTTCATTTTTTAGTTTGGTATAAAATTCAGTTTCCGGTATTTTATACTTTGCCAGTAAATGGCGGTAAGCTTCATCATCGTCTAAATCCCTTCCCTCGTAATTAAGTGCATATTGCATATCAGCAGCAAAAAAAATAGCCTCATCAGGAAAATAATCTTTAAACACACACAATGCAATCGCAGATTTTTCAGAATTCATAACCCAATCGCTTTTATCAGGATTGTTGATATGCCATAAAAAATCTTGGCCGAATTTTATACCAGTTAATTCTTCTACTCTTTTGTAAGCGCCCTGTATATAAGTGCCAATTTTTTCAATGGGCATTACGCCATCGCCAATCATCATCCCTCCACTCAATACGTCAAAATAAAAGTCATTTTTGTATTGCGTTGCAATTTGTTTCATTACCGGGCTAAAGCCATAACACCAGCCGCAATAAGCATCGTAGCAATATATAAGGGTAGGTTTATTCATGTTGTTAAGTTACTAAGTCTTTTTAATAATTAGATTGTGAAATTGAATATTTCATTTGGTGAATGAACAGCGTTTTATTCAAAAACAATGGTTTTATTTTTATGTAGCAATACCCTGTCTTCAAATACAAGTTGTAACGCTTTTGCCAACACAGCCGTTTCAATTTCTTTGCCTGAACGTACCATATCTGCAGAAGTAAATGAATGCGTAACCGGAATGATCTGTTGCGCAATTATTGGTCCTTCGTCCAATTGATTGGTTACAAAGTGAGCCGTAGCACCAATCAATTTCACGCCTCTTTCATAAGCTTGTTTGTACGGACTGGCTCCTACAAAGGCAGGTAAAAAAGAATGATGAATATTGATGATCTGAAAGGCAAATTTTTCTACAAAAGCAGCAGATAAAATTCGCATAAATTTTGCAAGTACAAGATAATCTGCTTCGTATTTTTCGATTACTGCGAATAATGCAGATTCGAAAATTTGTTTGTCACTATTTTCTGACGAGACAAGATAAAATGGTACATCAAACCGCCTGCATATTTCTTCGAGTTTGTTGTGATTGCCAATTACGCATTGAACAGTAGCCCCAAATGTTTTAAAGTGATTTCTAATAAGGATATCACTAAGACAGTGGTAGTCTTTTGTAACTAAAACAATTACCTTTTTTTCGGCTTTCGGATTAATTTTTATTGCCGCTTCCGCAGGAAGAACTGCTTTCAGTTGACGCTCTATCATAGAAAAATCGTCGACACCTTGTGCATCAATGCGAATAAAAAAACGATTGTCAATAGTATCAACATGTTCTCTCATAGAAACAATATTAATACCCTGACTTGCTAAAACGGTTGAAATACTCCCTACGAGGCCAACCTGATCTTTGCATTGAATTAGTATTATCATTGTACTCTTTTGTTGTAATAGTATACTAAGTTATCTATTTGATAATTGCCCATTTTGCTTGATTTTAATGCGCCTCTAACCAATTAACTCCCACACCAATTTCTGCATCTGTTGGTACGTCGTTTGGAAGTTTTAAAGCCGTTTGCATGCAATGTAAAATAATGGGTTTAATTATTTCTACTTCATCTTTATGTGCATCAAATACCAATTCATCATGTACCTGCAATAACATTTTAGATTTAAAATTATGGGTGATAAATGCTGCGTGAATTTTTATCATCGCCAGTTTTATCATATCGGCAGCACTGCCTTGTATGGGCGAATTGATGGCATTGCGTTCAGCAAAACCACGTACGGTAAAGTTGGCGCTGTTGATATCTTTTAGCCAACGTTTTCGTCCCATAAGCGTTTCTACATATCCTGTTGACTTTGCAAAGTTGATGGTATTATCCATGTACTGCTGAATATTGGGAAACTGTTTTTTATAATTGTCAATGATTTCTTTTGCTTCTCCTCTTGAAATTTTTAAATTTTCAGCCAGTCCAAATGCACCTTGTCCATAAATGATTCCAAAGTTTACACTCTTGGCTTTGTAACGCATTTCTTTTGTTACGGCAATTTCTTCCACATTAAACACTTTAGCAGCGGTGGCTGTATGAATGTCTTTACCGGTTTTAAAAGCAGCACACATGTTTACATCGCCGCTAATAGCAGCAACAATGCGCAATTCAATCTGCGAGTAATCGGCTGATATTAATACATGATTTTCATCCCTTGGTATAAACGCTTTTCTAATCTCTTTTCCCCTATCCGTTCTTACCGGAATATTTTGCAGGTTGGGGTTGGTGCTGCTAAGTCTGCCCGTTACTGCTACTGCCTGCGCATAGGAAGTATGTACCCTGCCTGTTTTTTTATTGATCAGCTCGGGCAATGAATCAATGTAGGTATTTTTTAATTTGGTGAGCTCCCTGAAAGTTAAAATATCATCACATATTTTATGCTGACCAGCTAATTTTACCAATACGTCTTCGCCCGTTGCATATTGGCCCGTTTTTGTTTTTTTTGCTTTCGGATCCAGCTGCATTTTATCAAATAAAACTTCACCCAATTGTTTTGGAGAAGCAAGGTTAAAACGAACGCCAGCCTGTTCATATACACTATCCTCACTTTTTTTAGCTTCCACTTCAAGGACCTTGCTATATTCTTTTAAAAAATTTTCATCAATGCGGATGCCTTCAAATTCCATATCGGTAAGCACTTTTACGAGGGGGTTTTCTACTTCGTAAAAAACTTTTTCAACATCCTTTGCTTTTAATTCTTCCAAAAGAACATTTCTTAATTGTAGAGTGATATCTGCATCTTCGGCTGCATATTCTTTTATCTTTTCGGGCTCTACATCCCTCATACTTCCCTGCCCTTTTCCTTTCTTGCCAATGAGCTCTTCAATATGCACTGGCTCATACCCTAAATATTTTGCACTCAATGCATCCATGCTGCTTTTACCATCCGGCTCTGTAACATAGTGGGCCAGCATGGTATCAAAAATAGTTCCCTTTATTTCAATGCCATACCATTTAATCACCAACAGGTCATACTTAATATTTTGACCAATCCATGTTTTTGCTGGATCATTAAAAAGGACCAAAAATGGTTGTAGCAATGAAAGGCATTCCTCTCTTTGTGCCGGACAAGGTATGTAAAATGCCTCGCCGGTTTGCCATGCAAAACTAAGCCCCACAAGTTCTGCGTTGTTGGCATCAATGGAAGTAGTTTCCGTATCAAAACATATTTCAGGCTGCTCTTTTAGTTTATCAATTAGTTCCTGAATCTGTTCTTTAGCATTAACAAGCGTATAATTGTGTGGTGTATTATGAATATTTTTATCTACAACTAAATAGCTGAGTTCTTCATCAGTTGCCTGGGATGATTGCGCTGCTGCAGGTAAAGCTGCAGGTTCTGTTACACTGCCAAAAAGATCCATTTGCCCGCTTTTCTGTTCCTTATTCCTGCCTCCCGATTCCTGTATTTGAACACCAGGTTCTATCTGCATTTCTTCGCCCAAAACTCTTTTAATAAAGCCCCTGAATTCGAGTTCTGTAAATACATCTTTTAATGATTCTTTATTCATTTCTTTAAGCCGAAAATCTTCTTCATGAAATACAGCTGTGGGAATATCTATAATAATGGTGGCTAATTTTTTACTCAATACAGCGGCTTCTTTTCCTGTTCGAATTTTTTCACCCAATGCTCCTTTAATGTTATCGGCATTTGCTAATATGTTTTCCAGTGAATGATATTCTTTTAATAGTTTGGCCGCAGTTTTTTCCCCAACACCAGCTATACCGGGAATGTTATCTACGGCATCCCCCATTAAACCCAGGATGTCAATTACCTGGTCAACATTTGCGATATCCCATTTTTTACATACTTCTTCCGGCCCCATAATTTCAATGGTGCCACCCTGGTAGGGAGGCTTATAAATTTTTATATTTTCACTCACTAACTGGCCATAGTCTTTATCAGGCGTTACCATAAATACTTCGTACCCTACTTTTTCTGCCTGTTTTGCCAAGGCGCCAATTACGTCATCTGCTTCGTATCCATCAATGGCAATAACGGGAATGTTGAATGCTTCAATAATTCTTTTTATATCAGGAATGGAAGATCTGATATCTTCAGGGGTTTCCTGACGGTTGGCTTTGTAATCAGCAAAATCGGTATGCCTTTCAGTAGGAGCATGTGTATCAAAACACACAGCCATGTGGGTTGGTTTCTGATTATTAATCAGATCAATTAAAGTGTTGGTAAAACCAAACTGGGCATTGGTGTTTTTACCTTTACTGGTAACACGAGGGCTGCGAATGAGGGCATAATATGCTCTGAAAACCAAGGCGTAGGCATCGAGTAAAAATAATTTTTTTGACATGGCGTAAAAGTAAAACAATCTTACTCGCCAATCAACACTGAAATTGGAATGTTTTAATCAACCAACTCATTCAACAGTAGCAATCCGCAGGCTTAAAACAATAAATGGTCTGCAAATTGCAAACCGCTAAAGTATATATTAAATGAGAAGAGTATGTTTTACAGAGAAAACGCTACCTAATTTAAAAACTAGAATTTAACCAATTTTTTTGAAGTTGACCAATCTATAAAATACAGCACTACCGAGCTAAATAAAGCAAATGTGAGGATTAAGAAATTTTTCATAAATAGGGATTTGGGTATAGTAGTAACTAAAAAAGGAACATTTTATTGTTCCAGTTTTAATTTTTTTGAACATATTAATTAGGGATCACAATTCCTGCGTATATATCCCTTATTCCTCCTTACAAAGTAATAGTTTAATTTATTGCTGTTACTTTATTAAAATCTTGTATCAATAAACAACGGCAGCATTGCCCGCCAGGTTGGCCAGTCGTGTTTCCATTCGCTGCCCCAAACACTTAATTCATAATTGATTCCTTTATTGTACAAAACACCTGCAAATGCTTTTGCAGCATCAGGGTCTTCATACTCTCCAGTACCCGTTAAGATATGAATGTGGCGACTTTTACGTATTTGTTCTAATATGCTGTGATCTGTAAGATTAGGCATATAAAGCATAGGTGAATTGAGGTAAACCTGGTCATCAAAAAACCCTTTTGAATATTCTCTGAGATCATATACTCCGCTCATGGCAATTACACCATCTATAAGGTCAGGTCTTTTTAAAAATAAATTCATGCTGTGTAATGCGCCAAAGGACGCACCTGAAACAATTACTGGTGTTTCCCACGAAGTGTCGTTTTTTATATAAGGGATAACCTCATTAAAAATATATTCGTTAAATCGGTTATGATGAATCGCTTTATGTTCTCCCGGCATATCATGGTGCATCCAGCTTTCGTTGTTGATGCTGTTAACCGAAAATACTTTTACTTTTCCAGCGTTTATATAGGGCGCCAGATAATCCATTAATTGAAAACGTTCATACTCCAGGTAATCAGCAGCAGCAGTAGGTATTAATAGCAATGCAAATCCATAATCACCATATTTTGCAAGAGGCATCTCTTTTTGCAAGGCAGGGCTAAACCAGCTTGTAAGTTCTCTTTTCATATATTTTTTTTACCGGTGGTTAAGCTAAATTAGTATTCAACAAAAGTTTAATTAAATGCTTTTAAGTTCAGCATATTGATTAATTATTCAACTACGCCCTCTTTAATTTCTGTCCACAATTCATGATAACATTTAGCAGCATAACTGCTACGGGCATACTCTTCAATGGGCTGGCGATGTATGCCCATTTTTTCTACTTCAGATAAATAAGGAATGTAATTCTGAAAGAATTTTTTGTCTTTGTATAACTGTTCCATTATTTCGTTGTGCATGTTTTTACGTAGGTCTGCCATTGCAAAAAAGCACATCAGTTTAGCACTATCCAGTGCTTTTTCTTTAAAATAATCTTTTACCATATTGTAAGTACGAATAGACAGAGTTGTAGGTATGATGGGCATTAAAACAATATCGGATGCATTAAAGATATTTTCGCTCAATGCACTAAAACCGGGCGGGCAATCAATAAATACAAAATCATACTCATTTTCCAGTTGCTTTAAAATACCTTTTAAACGGTTCTTTTGCCCCTTCATTTCTTCCAGCATTATATCAAAGCTTTTGGCAGAATTATCGGCAGCAATGATCTCCAGATTTTCATATTCTGTTGACAATATTGCAGTATCAAGGTTGGCATCTTTACTAATGAGTTTTTTGATGCCCTGTGCATCTTTGGGTTTAACCTTGTAATAAAAAGTAGTGGAACCCTGAGGGTCAATATCCCACAATAATGTTTTGTAGCCGTCTTTTGCAGCGAGGTAAGCAAAGTTTACACAGGAAGCTGTTTTACCAACGCCGCCTTTAAGGTTGTAGAGTGCAACTGTTATCATACATTACAAATTTATTGAGTGAATGAAGGATTTGAAAGATATGAAATTTATTTTTGAGGACTACTATTTACCATGTGATTTTTTGCCATAAAATTTGATAAAATTCAAATTTTACAAATCAGTGTCATTTATGATAAATCTTAATGAAAACTTTTAAATCAGACCTCAATAAATATAGCTTATTTCATTCCCTCTAACTCCTTTTGCATCCTAAACATTTCATCTCTTAACCTGGCAGCTTCCATAAAGTCTAGGTCACGAGCGGCTTTCTCCATTTCTTTTTTTATTTTAGCCACTGCTTTTTCCATTTGCGGAATGGTTTTATAAATGGCCTGCTCTTCTGCAGCTACGGTTACAATATCTTGGTCTTCCCCGATAGAATAAGGGTTTGACGGGTCGTAACCTTTTACATCCAGCACAGAACCCTGTGCAAAAATTTGTTCTTTACTTTTTATAATGGTGGTTGGTATTATGCCATGTTCAATATTGTAGGCAATCTGCTTCTCTCTTCTCCGGCTGGTTTCGTCGATGGTTTTTTGCATGCTTTCCGTCATCTTATCTGCATAAAAAATTACCAGCCCATCTACATTACGGGCAGCCCTGCCTGCTGTTTGGGTAAGACTGCGTTCGTTGCGCAGGAAGCCTTCCTTGTCAGCATCTAAAATAGCAACCAGTGACACTTCCGGCAGATCTAAACCTTCTCTTAATAAATTTACTCCCACCAATACATCTATTACGCCTAAACGCAGTTCCCGCAAAATTTCTATTCTTTCCAGTGTATGTACTTCGCTATGGATGTATTTGCTTTTGATGTTGATGCGGTGCAGGTATTTATCCATTTCTTCTGCCATGCGCTTGGTAAGTGTTGTTACCAGTACCCGGTCGCCTTTGGTAATTCTTTTATCTATTTCATCCAGTAGATCATCTATCTGGTTAATAGAAGGGCGAACTTCAATGGGCGGATCCAATAAACCTGTTGGCCGCACTACCTGCTCAACCACAACACCCCCTGTTTTCTCCAGTTCAAAATCACCCGGCGTTGCAGAAACAAAAATGGTTTGGTTGATCATGTTCTCAAACTCATGAAAATTAAGCGGCCGGTTATCTAAAGCAGAGGGCAACCGAAAACCATAATCTACCAATATTAATTTGCGGCTCCTGTCGCCGCCATACATACCACTTACCTGCGGAATGGTCTGGTGGCTTTCATCCACAATACAGATAAAATCTTTAGGGAAATAATCCAGCAAACAGAATGGCCTTGTACCCGGTTTACGCCGGTCAAAAAACCGGGAGTAGTTTTCTATACCATTGCAAAAACCCAGTTCCCTTATCATTTCAAGGTCGTAATTCACCCTTTCGTTCAAGCGCTGTGCTTCAATAAATTTGCCGCTGTTTTTAAAATATTCTACCTGTGCGGCGGTTTCATCCTGTATCTCATAAATTACCTGCTGCATAATATCTTTTGGAGCCAGGTATAAGTTGGCAGGAAAGATGGCTGCATTATCCACCAGGCCGATACGCTTACTGCTAGTCAGTTCCAGCGTTTCAATGGTCTCAATTTCATCACCGAAAAAAGTGATGCGGTAACCAAAATCCACATAGGGTAAATTAATATCTACAGTATCACCTTTCACTCTGAAAGTGCCTCTTGTAAAATCTCCCTGCGACCGGCTGTACAAACTGTTTACCAATGCATGTAAAAATCCCTGGCGTGAAATAACCTGTCCTTTTTGAATACGAACAATGCCGTTTTCAAATTCCGTTGGGTTACCCATACCATAAATACAACTCACACTTGCCACCACAATAATATCTCTCCGGCCACTTAATAATTGTGCTGTTGCCTGCAAGCGGAGCTTGTCTAATTCTTCATTGATGGCAAGGTCTTTTTCAATATAAGTATTGCTAACGGGCATGTATGCCTCCGGCTGGTAATAATCATAATAGCTTACAAAATACCCCACCGCATTGTCAGGAAAAAATTGTTTGAATTCGCCATACAATTGTGCCACCAACGTTTTGTTGTGTGTTAATACCAAAACCGGCCGCTGCACATTTTGGATAACACTGGCAATGGTGTATGTTTTGCCACTACCTGTTACCCCGAGTAATGTTTGGTACCGCTCCCCTTCATTAATGCCTTCTGTTAATTTACGGATGGCATCCGGCTGATCGCCGGCGGGTGAATATGGTGATTGAAGATTAAAGCCCATAATTGATTTTAGTAAACAATAAATTTAGTAAGAAAGTTTGGGGTAACGATGGTATCAGCTAAATAATACTTGTGCTTTTTCCAGCCTGCATCTTTTGTAATGCTTTGTCGTTTTTCTGTATCATTTTATCCATCGCTTTTTTTCGGATAAACCAGGCAATGGTAAAAGATGGAATGATATCCGTAAAGGGAATGATCTCTTCCAGAAAATTAAGTACACTGCCAATTATGCCAAGGCGGCCACCAAATAATTTGAAAAAGATGTAGCCTGAGATAGGAGCCCAAACAACGTCTGCAAATTCTCCCAGTGCCGGAAAAATATAGCTTGCCATACCTGCCAGATCTAATAAAATGCACAACGCAATATTTGGCAGAAACAATTCTTTTTCATTTTCTTTCATCAGGCTATATATGTTTTTATTAACCTATCAATTCCCCTGCCATTTAAAAAATCCAGCTGGTATTTTTTTATTAAAGTTATGTCCATATCAAGCAGGCCCTCTCTTTTCAATTCATTGATCTGCATTTTTTCTCTCCTCGATAACTTACCATCCAATAAAAATCCGATTGTAATCAGCAACTGGCAAACTTCTTTTTCTTCTTTACCGGCAGCATGTAATTTTTTATAATAACCATCTTCCAGCCAATGTGTTTTTTTAGGCGAAATAGTATAGATGTCAAAAAGATTTTTAGTAAGTATAAAATGGTTCTGATGAAAGTCTCTCTTGCTGATGGCGATGTATTGTAATGTATCATACAACAGGTCTTTAAAATATGGAGTGGGTTCCTGGTCTTTTCTAATGGCTGCCACTACTCCTTCAATCAGGTTTTGACCCATAATAATTACCCTCGCTTCTTTTAAAATTACCCTTGTGCCATAAGCGTTCCACCCTGCAAAAATGGGGATGCCTGCAAAGTCCTGCACTGCTTTTACTGCATACCGGCCAAGTAAACGTTGTATTAGTATTTTAAACAACATATTGCTAAGCGTAGCTTTTAAGATGAAGAAAAAATTCCAGGCCAGCAACGCTTTTTTATTGATGCCCTGCAAAGGGTCAATGCCGTAAGTGAGTATTTGTTTGTTCTTTTTCTCTAAACCAATATCAAGCAACAGGGTTCTTTTGTCTTTTGATTTTTTATTGTCATACGTAAGAAAACCCGTTGCAACGGCTATTTCGTGGGCACACCAAATGTTTAATAAAGTGAGCAGGATAATTTCAATAATAACCAGTACTATGGAGTAAATGAGCATCACAACAGGAATGGCAAATATTTTTCCAAAAATTGAAATAGATATATCCGGGAACAAGTGAGGAAAATTATATTGGGGAACATATAAAATAATTACTCCCAATGCGCCAATAATTGCTGCCAGCCATACCGCTATGTTTTCTTTCTGGCGTATGGCTTTTATTTCGGCTTCGTTTAATAAAAAAAGGTGGTTATCAGTATTTACTTTTCTTATTGGTAATAAGCTATAAAAAAGATTGTAAACAGGTTTCACCATTGTAAATTACTGGTTTTTAGTCGCATCGTCATAAGGTTTAATATCCAAAGAGTTAGTGAAGACAGGTTTTTATCAGTGATAGTTTACATTTAACCTTGCGGTACGGCTGAATTTGCTTACTTTTGCACCTTCAAAAAACAGCTATCATTTTTTAGTATTGGCAGTAACCTTTGGGTTTAGCTAAAGGCTAACGAAATAGCAAAAAGCTAAGTAATAATGAATATAAGAAACATCGCCATCATTGCTCACGTAGATCATGGCAAAACTACATTGGTTGATAAAATTCTGCATACAACGAATATTTTTCGTGATAACCAGGAAACCGGTGAGTTAATAATGGATAGTAATGACCTCGAAAAGGAACGTGGTATTACTATTTTTAGTAAAAACGTATCTGTAAACTATAAAGGCGTTAAAATTAACGTGATAGATACTCCTGGTCACGCTGACTTTGGCGGTGAAGTTGAAAGAGTATTGAAAATGGCAGATGGTGTTGTTTTATTGGTAGATGCTTTTGAAGGGCCTATGCCTCAAACTCGTTTTGTATTGCAAAAAGCTTTGCAGTTGGGGTTACGTCCGATTGTGGTGATCAATAAAGTTGACAAGCCAAACTGTCGTCCGGATGAAGTACATGATGCAGTTTTTGAATTATTCTTTAACCTTGATGCAACAGAAGAACAACTTGATTTCGCAACTGTTTACGGGAGCAGCAAACAAGGCTGGATGAATACTTCATTGGAGCCTACAGATAATATCTTCCCGCTTTTGGATACTATTTTAGAAAAAGTACCCGAACCTCACGTTACTGAAGGCAACTTACAATTACAAATAACTTCACTGGATTACTCTTCTTTTTTAGGAAGAATTGCAGTAGGAAGAATTGCAAGGGGTACTATTAAAGAAAATCAGCCTATTTGTTTAATGAAAACTGATGGCAGTATTGTTAAGAGCAGGGTTAAAGAATTATATGTTTTTGAAGGCCTTGGAAAAAAGAAAGTTACTGAAGTAAGTGCAGGAGATATTTGTGCGGTAGTTGGCATTGAAGGATTTAATATCGGTGAAACCATTGCTGATTTTGATAATCCTGAAGCATTGCCGATTACCAGCATTGATGAACCAACTATGAACATGCAGTTCAGTATCAATAACTCGCCTTTCTTTGGTCGTGATGGTAAATTTGTTACAAGTCGCCATTTAAGAGACAGACTTGAAAAAGAACTGGAAAAAAATCTGGCGCTTCGTGTAACACCAACTGATAGTGCAGATAGCTTTATGGTATATGGCCGTGGTATTTTGCATTTGAGTGTATTGATCGAAACCATGCGCAGGGAAGGATATGAATTGACTGTTGGTCAGCCACAGGTTCTTACAAAAGAAGTGGATGGCAAAAAGCACGAGCCATACGAAGTACTCGTAGTAGATGTACCAGCTGAATACAGTGGCAAAGTAATAGACCTTGTTACACAACGCAAGGGCGAAATGCTGATCATGGAAAGCAAAGGCGAAATGCAGCACCTGGAGTTTGATATTCCTTCAAGAGGTTTATTGGGGCTGCGTTCACAAATGCTGACAAACACTGCAGGCGAGGCTGTTATGGCTCATCGCTTTAATGAATATAAACCATGGAAAGGCCCTATTCCTGGAAGAAACAATGGTGTGATGCTGGCTAAAAATGCTGGTTTCCCAACTGGTTATTCTATTGATAAATTGCAGGACAGAGGTTCTTTCTTTATAGATACAACCGATGAAATATATGTTGGCCAGGTAATTGGCGAAAGCACTAAACCAGGTGACCTTGTAGTAAACGTGGTGGAAAAAAAGCAGTTAACCAATATGCGAGCAAGTGGTACAGATGATTCAGTTCGTGTGATACCAAAAAGGCAGTTTACGTTAGAAGAATGTATGGAGTACATCCAGCAGGACGAATGCATAGAAGTAACACCAAAAAACATCCGCATGCGTAAGGTTATCCTGGATGAAGATGAAAGAAAGAAAGTATCAAAAATGATGAAAGCAGAAGTAGCGTAAGTGAGTGCAGATAATTTAAAAAATCCCCCAATATATATTGGGGGATTTTTTTTGCTTGTCTTTCTTGTCTGATTTATTTTATTTAATACTGATTTTATTTGGTTAAATGTTTTATAAAATACCAAATGAGTTTACAACGAATACACAACAAAATATTTGGAATTAGGAACAAAAAATAATGTTGGACTTTGATTTGGCGGAATTATATAACGCGGAAACAAAATGTATTAATGAACAGGTCGCTTTTTGCCTTTACAGAACATAGAGTTACAATACTGGCAAGAATAATTATAGAACAAAATGGCAATTGATATGACCATTGCAATCGTAAGGGCATTTATAGCGATCCCACATTTTGCCAACAGCCCCAAAGATCTGTTGAACAAGCAAATTATTTGCACAAAGAAATGCAAACCCTTTTAGGTGAATATGATACAATTGGCACTATTTAACATGCCTTAAAAAACCTGTTGAATAAGAAAGTGTAGGAAAAAGAAAAGAAAGAAAAGTAACGGATTTAAAAAATAAAAAAAGCTTTGTATTTTATACACAAAGCCTTTTTATTTAAATGCTGTAGGGGGAGGAATATCACCCACGTTATTTTGCCATCCTTATTTTGCCTAAAACCCTTGCCAATACTTCAAAATCCTTATCCAGCCTAATTAAGAGAAAGTAAGGAAAAACAAGGGCAATTAAAAAAATCTGCCACCAATTCTGCCACCAGATTTTTTTTGTAATATATTATCCTCTATTTTTGTTGTGTTCAATTTTACAATTATGAAAGTCAACTTCAATTTAAAGGCTCCCCAGGCCACCGACAAAACCCCTTTGTTTGTAACGGTAGTTTATAACAGCAAAAGAGCAAGGGTACACACCAACAAAAGTTTAAACCCCAAAGATTGGAATATCAAAACCCAAAAGGCAAGGCCAAGTTTAACCGGGTATTCAAGTTTTAATAAGTGGCTCAAAGATGTAGATGCCTTTATTAGCCAAATAGAAAACGATTGGATAAACCAACACAGTAAACAATCAGCAATCCCCCTTTTGCCTATTGGCCACTTAAAGGAGAAATTACGAAAGTACCTTTCTAAAGAAAACAAAGAGGAACGGGAGCAAAACCTGCAAACTTCATTTTGGGGCAATTACGCAAACTTTTTGTTTCGCATGAAAAACGGAACAAGGGTACATTTAGAAAAGGGTACACCAATGGCACCCAAAACAATCTTTCAATTTGAAAACCTACAAAGGCACCTGAAGGAATTTGAGAAAAAAACAAACTTCAAGATTGAGTTTGAAAACATTGATATGAACTTTTATAAAAAGTTTGTGGATTACCTTACTATCAAATTAACCTTATCCCCCAACACCATAGGCAAATTAATTACAAACCTTAAAGTTTATATGAGGGAATCATTAGAAGACGGGTTGACAACAAACAATATTTTCACTCATAGAAAGTTTAAATCAATCAATTCAAAAAGTGATACCGTTTACCTCACCACAGTCGAAATAAAGGCATTGCAAAACATGGACCTTACC
>JANXSR010000131.1 GCA_025352625.1 Ferruginibacter sp. | reverse complement strand
CTATCATAAGGTCTATTATTGACACTGCTATCAAATCCGGACAAAAGGTATTGGAAGCTTTATGCCTTATCGCTAAATTGGGGGGTGAGTAGTTACATATTATTTTATTGAAATAAAGAGTCCCCGTTAACGGGGACTTTTTTTATCGGGTAATAACTAATAAATTCGCTTTACAAATTTTTAACTTGATAACAATTTTTGATAAGCAACAATTAAATCTTACTATTTTGCGTCTGGCAAATCAGCTGATGGAAAATCATTTGCATTTGAACGAATTGGTTTTTATAGGGCTGCAACCAAGGGGTGTTCAGGTAAGTAAATTAGTGGTAGATAATATTCAGCAACTTTATCCTGCTGAGCATGTGGCGTATGGTATTTTAGACATTACTTTTTACCGTGATGATATCAGGCAGGAATTGCATGTTGCTAATAAAACCGAGATTCCCTTTTCTATTGAAGGGAAAAAAGTGATATTGATTGATGATGTGTTGTATACTGGTCGTACTATCAGAGCAGCATTGGATGCATTGCAGGATTTTGGACGACCACAAAAGGTAGAATTATGTGTGTTGGTAGACAGAAGGTTTAACAGGGAACTACCAATACAACCAGATTATTTCGGAAAAGCGATTGATACACTGTTTTCACAAAAAGTAAAAGTGGAGTGGGATAAAGAGCAGGTTATTTTATATTGATTTTTTTGATTCGGTTTAAACATCTATTTTGTTTTACAGTAAATGAAAGTAGACCCTTGGTTAGCATGTTGATGAACGATTATAGATAAATAAAATCAGATATTCAATAAATTTTGTGGCCTCATTGTAAACAATTCAAACAAATCTATTAGCTTTGACGCTTAATGCAACTATCTACCAAACATCTATTGGGCATTAAAGACCTTACACAGGAAGACATTTTGCTTATTTTATCTACTGCTGCTCAGTTTAAGGAAGTTTTACAAAGACCCATAAAAAAAGTTCCTTCATTAAGAGATATTACTATTGTTAACCTTTTTTATGAAAGTAGTACCCGGACAAGAATTTCTTTTGAGTTGGCCGAAAAAAGGCTGAGTGCCGACACCATTAATTTTACTGCTTCAGGATCGTCAGTTTCTAAAGGCGAAACATTACTTGACACCGTTAATAATATTTTGAGCATGAAGGTTGATATGGTGGTGATGCGACATAGTGCCAGTGGTGCTCCTCATTTTTTAGCAAAGCATATTCCGGCGGCTATCGTAAATGCCGGCGATGGTATTAACGAACATCCAACACAAGCCTTACTGGATGCTTTCTCTATCAAAGAAAAGTTAGGTACGCTGGAAGGAAAAAAAATTGTGCTGGTAGGCGATATTATGCACTCAAGAGTAGCATTGAGCAATATTTATTTGTTAAAAAAAATGGGGGCAGAGGTTATGGTAGCTGGCCCGCCGACACTAATTCCAAAATATATTTCAGAGGCTCTTAATGTAAAGGTGGAATACAATTTAAAAAAAGCACTTGCCTGGTGCGATGTTGCCAATGTGCTCCGTATACAGCTTGAAAGGCAAAACCAGGTTTTATTTTCTTCGCTAAGGGAATACAATCTTGCATATGGTGTAAGTAGAAAATTGTTAGACGAATTGCCTAAAGAAATAGTGATTATGCATCCCGGCCCCATTAACAGGGGCGTTGAAATTGATAGAGATGTTGCAGATAGCAAACAATCGATTATTTTACAACAGGTAGAAAATGGAGTAGCTGTAAGGATGGCAGCTTTATATCTTCTATCCCCCAAAAGCAACACTTTAATTAATGGATAGTAGGGAAATGGATAATTGATGTGTATTCTAACTATATCATTTTGTATTTTTAAATAACGATTGGTTGTAATAAATCGTTTTATAAATTTAGCTATAAGATTTCCTGATTTTTAATAGGCTTAAGCATTTTAAAAATTATCTATTATCTATTAGTCAATTATTCATCAAATTATGTTACGTGTTTGCCTTTTCCCCGGTACATTTGATCCAGTCACACTTGGTCATATCGATATTATCAACAGGGCAATGCCCTTGTTTGATAAACTAATTGTAGGTATAGGTCGTAATGTAAATAAGGTGCCTATGTTTAGCGAAGAACAAAGGTTGCAATGGGTAAAGGATATATATAAAGATCAACCAAAAGTAGCGGCGGTTGTGTATGATGGTTTAACAGTGAATTGTTGTAAAATGGTAGGAGCTAATTTTATTTTACGAGGTATCCGCTACGTGAATGATTTTGAATACGAAAAAGCCATTGCTGATATGAACCGGAGTTTGGATGGACATATAGAAACGATTTTTTTAACATGCCTTCCACAATTTACTTCTGTTGCGTCTACCCTTGTGCGTGACGTGTATAAAAACGGAGGAGATGTTTCTCAGTTTTTGCCTGATATTGTAAATAGTAGTATTACAAAAAAATAATTTTTAATAAATTGTAAAAAATAAAACTATGGCAATCTGGTTTAATAAATCAATCAAAAAAGAAAACTTACTAACTATTGAACCTGGCACAATGGGCGAGTTCCTGGGAATGGAGTATACTGAAATTGGCGATGATTTTATAAAGATAAAAATGCCTGTAGATGAAAGAACTAAACAGCCTTATGGTTTATTACATGGAGGTGCAAGTTGTGCATTGGCTGAAACAGTTGGGAGTTTAGCATCTCAGTTGGTGCTTGATCCAAATAAATTTATTTGTGTTGGGCTGGAAATTAATGCCAATCATGTAAGAAGTGCCAGGCAAGGATATGTCATTGCAACAGCAAAACCTTTGCATTTAGGAGGAACAACGCATGTATGGGATATAAAAATTCATGACGAAGCCGATAAATTGATCTGCATTAGCAGGTTAACCCTGGCAATTTTAAAGAAAGCATTTTAAATAATCTTAGTTGGCATTGTTACCTGATTATTTAGCAAGGGCTATCAGGGAATTTATGTTGCTTTTTTATTATTGGTAAGAAATATGGCCAGGATGTCTTTTATAGAGGGATAGGTATTAGTAAGTGGGTCTTCTATTTTTTTTATTTTCACCCATTTAATAACATCAATATTTTCTTCTGTTTGTGGAACAAATTTTTGTTCGGCAGCACAGGTTAAATAAAACCAGTGAGTTGTTTTTAAAAAATGTTTGCCAAATGCATTATAAGTATGGTAAATTTCTCCTATTTTATTTTGTACAGTTAAGTTTTTTGCTCCGGTTTCTTCTTCCACTTCTCTTACTGCGCAGGTTTGCAGGTCTTCTCCAATTTCTACTTTCCCTTTTGGTAAATCCCATTTATCCAGTCTGTAGATAAACAGTAACTCTTTTTTATCATTTTGCACAATTCCTCCGGCTGCCTCAATAGAAGTAAAATTTTTAAAAAAAGCTTTTTTTAAACCTTCCAAATTGCTGTGTAATAAAACGCCTGCATGAAATGCCGGTTTGGTAATTTCATGTAACAATGATTTTATTGCAGGTGCTGATAGCTCGTCGATAAATATGGCATCGGGATGGTGGAGGATTTCACTCAGTTCCACATTAAGTTCATCACAGAGATAAACCGGTTTATCATCAAAGTAAATTTTAATAAACATATATATTCTTTTAGCAGGCTGATAAATTTACCAGAAAACCTGACCCCCAAAATATTTCTTGGGCATGATTGCTGATACGTTAAGGCTTTGTTTTAATTTGCATCATGACAAATGAAAAGGCCGTTGCCGAAAAGCTATTACAAATTAATGCAATTAAATTGAGTCCACAACAACCCTTTACATGGGCAAGTGGATGGAAAAGCCCTATTTACTGCGACAATAGAAGGGTATTGTCATTTCCATTTGTAAGAGATTTTATTAAAAGCGAAATGTGCAATGTAGTTTTTGAGCAATTTCCCAATGCAGATATATTGGCGGGTGTTGCCACTGCAGGTATTCCCTGGGGAGCGATGGTAGCTGATCAGTTAAAATTACCATTTATCTATGTACGCCCTAAACCTAAAGAACACGGTTTAGGAAACCAAATTGAAGGATTTTATGAAAAGGGTAAAAAAGTACTGTTGATAGAAGACCTCATTTCTACTGGAAAAAGTAGCCTGGAGGTAGCAGAAGTACTTCGTAAAGCAGAAGTGGAAGTGGTGGGCATGGTAAGCATATTTACCTATGGGTTTGATGTGGCAACTAGGGCTTTTAAAAATGCGGATATAGAATATCGTTCATTAACCAATTATCCTACTTTAATTGACCTGGCAGTAGAAAAGGGAATAGTTACAAATGAAGAGCAAAACACTTTGTTAAACTGGCGACAGGATCCTGCAAATTGGAATCAAATTAAATAACTTTAGCAAAATTGAAATTATGAAAGCAATAAAACTGACCTTTTTATTACTTGTAGGCTTGGTAACCTTAAGTTTTGCCCAACAAAAAGCGGTAGAAAAAGTAGTTATTAAAACACCAACAGCACAGTGCGAAAATTGTAAAGAACGAATAGAAAATTATTTAAAACGGGAACCTGGCGTATCGTCGGTTAATGTTGATTACAAGAAAAAAACAACAACGGTTACTTATTTGACAGATAGAAATAATATAGAGCAATTAAAAACTGCAATAGCAAATGCAGGGTATGATGCAGACGATGTTACAGCAGATGAAGAAGCTTATAAAAAATTACCCAAATGTTGTAAAAAACCAGAAGGAACTATAAATACTACTAATAAGGAACCACAATAAGAAAGAATAAATATTTTAAAGCCACCTTAAGGTGGCTTTTTTTTATGCCTAAAATAAAGTGAATTGCTGCTTACCTTCATAGTTAACCGGAAAATTTTTAAACACATTTAATTTACCAATCCTTATTGTTCCCGTAACCTTTATTGTGACTTCATTATTTAAAAAAGTAGTAAAGCCATTTTTTAGTAAATTTTTCATATCAACATCAATCTTAATGGGTATCGAAAATTCTTCTCTCCGAGGAATCGATATCTGGTAATCCTGCAAAGTTCCCCCCACGTAATTATTATTAATAAATATATCTAAATCCATCTTGTTTAACTCAAGGCCAAAGTTATTTGGATTATAATATATCAGGTCCATTTTAATGGCAGAAGAAGAGAATCCCATTTTTTCAATGGTTAAATTTTTGAAGTCACGATACTCTAATTCTTTAGGAACACTACAGGAAATAAGCAAATTTGTCAGTAGAAAAAATATCAGTAGGGTAGGAAGATATTTAAGTTGCATGATATTGTTACCTGTTTAAATTTTTGGAAAGATATGACTAATACCCAAAAAATATAGAAATATAGAACATTAATTTCTGACTAAAAAAATTAGTTTTCATATGCAAATAGCAAAGAAAAAAAACAATATTAGTTACTAATAAAAATTGATTTATATAATATCCGTAAGTATTTAATTAACATCTGTTTATGGATAATACTTTAAATATAAATTTCATTTTTAATGAGCTTTAAAATGGTTATAATGTCACTTTTAATCTTTTTTCATTTAATTTGTTACGTATAATAAAAAATTGTTTAATTAATTGATAATAATTATATTATAATTAATATCTTGATTAATATTTTATATAAAATTTAATATTATTATTTTAATTACTTCAGATGTGAGATTTCCCAAAATTTGATTCTAATTGCTAGGGAGTATTCTTATGTTGATTAAAGTATAGTTAGTGTTAGAATGGATTTTAAATCGTTATTAGGCATCAAAGAAAAATATTTTATTGTTTTGTCATAATGGCGTATTTATAACTTCTTAATTTAAAAAAAGCTTTCAGACGTTTGATATTACTATATGATATACTTACTTTTATTAAAAGACAGTGTGATTTTATTGTCGTTTTTTATCTCTTTGTACTTTTAAAAAATGCAAATTTTAAATTTCTTGCATACAAGGGTGATTAACATTTTTAATGATTGGGAATAATAATTTTTAAGAATTATTATTAGTATGATTTAGCGTAGTTATAATTCAAGATTTTTAAAGGTGTAAATAGTAATAGTTTTTATTTATCATCATTTGAATATTGTTTTTGAAAATTAAGCCGCCTTTTTATGAAAGAAATGTTATTTGTTTATACTCTAAATAGTTGTAGTCTTTATAAGCCCATTATTATTAAAGAATTTGGTGAAAATTTCAATTAATATTTTCAAAATAAATATCATATTCTTTAGATTTTTTTCAACATTTTCCGCGAAATAATGGGAAATTAATTCGGAATTCTCTAATAATTAAGTGTTTTACCTTATTATGTAGTAAATTTACTGTATACAGATTTTGGAATTACCAAAATACGTAGTATGTTTACATCAGAAATCGAAATGACTACTACCTCTGTCATCCGAATTTCAAAAAAGTAAAATCCTCAATAATTCATTTTTTTTGAATTGTCTTCCACTTCTCTGATAACCAAGATTTGAAACCTGAAACCACAAAGAGATGAAAATTGTTTTTACATTCGCCGTCAAGGCATCGATAATAGGTTTGTTAATTCTTTCCTCCAATTACCTTACACCATATTTTAATTCCTCTTTTTTTTGGATAACATTCTTCATCCTGGTATTCTTTTTTGGCATCAGGGATAAGAAAAATTTGGCATTAAGATTTTTTACAGGTAGAATTAATATGAATGATTTTGTTGTGAGTAGTACTAAATCTATCGGAATAACAAGAATCTTAAATTAATTAAAGCAAATGAATGATAAAATCTGCTTTTAATGGAGTCTTCTTTTTAAGTAAATTGTTAAATAGGCATGTTGTATAAATTTTGCAAATTCATTCAAACTGTTACTAGTTAATAAAACCAAAGTTAAATATCCTTCAAAAAAATACACCGTATCTAATCCATTGAAAATCTGCTTTTTTTTATTTTAAAAAATTAACAGATGAACAAAAAATGGCATGTAATTTACACTAAATCGCTTTGCGAAAAAAAAGTGGCAACTTTATTATCAAGAAAAAAAATTGAGAATTATTGTCCCATTAACAGAATAACTACTATCAAGGGAAACAAGAAAAAAATTTTGCTGGAACCTTTATTTCCCTCCTTTGTATTTGTTTGTATTTCAGATGCCGAAATGGCTACTGTAAGGCAAACAAGTTCAGTGATTAATTTTATATACTGGTTAGGAGCTCCGGCAGTTATTCAAAATGCCGAAATAGAAAATGTCCGGGATTTTACCGAGCAGTATTCCAATATTAGCCTTGAGAAAATCAATGTGAATAATAATGGGATTGTTAGGTTTATCAGTGAACCTCATATTGGTATCAATACCAATATGATTATGGTATCAGTGACATCAAACTTTAAACTCTTGCTTCCATCTTTGGGATATCTTATGATTGCTGAAATCGAAAAATCTACAAGTGATATATTCAATTTTGAATTGGAAAGAGTTAAAATGGTTTCATAAACCCCCTTCCATTAGCAGTACATTGATAATAATATTTAGCAAAGTGCTTGATTTAATATCTAATTTGTTCTTCTTTAATTTTTTGATTAAGTCAATGTATATTTTATACAGATCGGCTTATTAATATAAAAAGTATGAAAAAAGCGATAACATATTTTAACAGAGTATTATTGAAAGTCTTTGGAATTAATCTGACGAACAGGGTATTATTATATTTTCAACTTTTCCCATCTTATTGGGAACTAATTCCTGTAAGATTAGAGAAGGTAGTATTGCATAGCAATATCAAAAAATAAGTTTTTAAAAGACATTATTAATAGCGTTCATGAGATTGCAAGGTGAGATTGTTTGAACTAAATATTTTCTTCTACAAAATAATAGAGCACAAACTGCGTTTAATAAACAACTCCAGATTATTTGCAGCTTGTGCTTGGTAAACAAGATGTTTTCTTTGGGGGTTACAGAACCGATTTAGGTTCGTAAACAAAGACCCGATTTCTATCGGGTCTTTTGTTATTTTATGCTTCTATCTTCTTTTATTTTAGAATAAAGCAATGACTATCTTAGCAAATTAATTATGTTGAAATTCGTTTTTTGCCAACTATGTGTTTTGTGAAATTCAATTTTTTTGTACCTATTTTTTTGTATTCAACCTTCATTTTTTTTAAAATAAGCAAAGGCTTAATTTCAGTTTTGCCATTATCATCTTTTAAATTAAAATAGTAAGTATTAATTTGTTCTTTTCCGGATTGTACTTCTTCTACTTTTACAAAAAGAGATTGTAAACTATCTTTTTTTTGGTTTACAATAGCAGAAGGTAAAACTTCTGGAGATTGCTTTTTATTAAATAATTCATCTTCATTTATTAATGCCAAAAGGTATTCGTTTTTATCTATTTTGATTGATGTTGATTTTTTCGATAAGAGGGTAGGCCTTGCGATTACTTTTTTTGAAGCTAATTTAGCCACTCCTTTTTCAACAATTATTGGTGAAGGAATATCCTGTTTTAGATACGTTTTTTGCAATACTTTATTTGATTGAATCGGCAAAATATTACTAATATCTTCAATCATGTGTTTATTTCGGGAATTAATAGAATCGTATGAAGGCACAACTAAGTATATTCCGCATAGAATAAATATATTAACACCAAGCAACTTACATCTGTGTAAAAAATTGGTATTCGTTTCTGGTCTTGAAATATTTACAAATCTTTTTATTCTTTGTAATAATAGTTTTTTATTACTGGTTGCAGCTAATATCAATGGTAAATGTTGTCGTTGTTCCTCTAATGCTAATAATGCTTTTGCATATTCCAGCGTGTTAAATTGATAAGTGAGCACCCAGTCATCACAACAATTTTCTCTTTCTTTTTTTGCTGAATTGCTTAGAAAAATTGCAAAAGGATTGAAAAATAAGATTAACTCAAGAAAGCATTGTATAAAATTTAGCAAGTAATCATTCCTTTTGATATGTGCTAATTCATGAACCAATATAGCGTTTATCTGCTCAGTACTAAGATTGTTTATAATGGAAAAAGGCAATAAAATAATAGGGTTTAAGAAACCTGTAACTGATGGCACTTCAATATGTTTGGATAGCCAAACACTTACTTTTTTTTTAATACCCAAATGAAATGCAGTATTTGTAATATACAAGCGTATATCCAAAGGCGGTTTAGATAATCCATGAATGCGGACAAAACGATTTTTGAAATAATGAAGTATAAATTGAATGGTATAGTAAGTTAGTAATACAAAATAAATGATAGCTAAACAGGAAAGGATTTTAGCTTGCTGTTGAAATTGAAAGAGCTTTATTATTATTGCGTTTGCTGGAGAATTATTCAAAAGCATTTTGTAATTAGTAACAAGAGTTACAAAAAACCAGGTAAATGATAAGGTCAAAAGAGCCAGACTAAGATAGTGTTTTATTACTGCGGGCAGCCGCTTATCAATACTGGTAATTGCTTGATATAGCAACCATAATATTGCAGTCTGCCAAAAACTATTGGCAATTCCCCAGCCTAGTGATTGTAAAAAATAGGCGTTATTAAAAAAGGTTATTGGCATAACACCGTTTCTTAAATGCTGTTTAAATAATTTCGTATTTCATCGAGTTCTTCTTTTGATGTTTTGTGGTTTCCCAATGCCTGCATAACCAATTGTGCAGACGAACCGGAGAAGAGGGTATTGATCATTTTATTCAAAAACAAATTTTGCGTTTTTTCTTTGCTTACGTTAGGTTGATAAATATGTGTCTTATTAGTGCTATCCCTGGTAACTAACCCTTTTTCAAACATGATTTGCATTAGTTTGAGTGTTGTAGTATATCCTGAATCTTTCAGCTTTAATAGCTCCTCATGCACATCTCTCACGGTTGCAGATTGTCGATCCCACAAGACCTGTAAAATTTCAAGTTCACCTTCTGTAGGTTTAGTATTTTTAATCAATGTCATAATACGATATATTTCGTATGTAAATATAAAAGATAAATTCTAAAAGAAATTAAAAAAAACTTTTGAGGAAATAATCCTTGGCTGAATCTAATAAAAAGATTTAGACAGAATCTTTTTATTAGATTCAGGGTAACAATAGAACTATGTTAAATGGAATATAAAATTCATACAGATAAACTTGTTTATTACAAGGAAAACAGAATTGATTAATAAGGGCAAAGCTTTTAATGAAAATAGGAAGAAATTCGCTTGTATGTTTTCTTCCTATTATTTAAAGCACTTTATTGTTTACGGATTCTTATTTATAAATAAGCTTTATAATGCCTTGAGGAAATGGGTGTATTTATAACAGAAGCAACAAATTTATTATGCCAGGAAAAAAATGTAATTGTTATAATTAAATGGGACCAAATAATATTTGCAATTATTGTAACATAGTTGCACAGAAAACTGTTTAAGCAGTGATACAATTTAATTAAAAAATCTGCGTTTAGTAAATGGTTTTTCATAGGATATTGGATTTTAATGCGGGCTGGATTTCTATCCGGCCTTATTTTTTTCTCCTGTTGTTCATTTTCCATAAGGTATCTATTTTCTTGATGCCCGTAACTGTAGGGTTTACCAAATATTGATTGGTCTTTAAAGTGTAGTAATCATTAAATTTTTCCTGGCAATTTGTTGTGTGATTTTTCCAATATCACAGGTTACTTTATAAATAAAATTTAGTTGTTCGGTTAACTGTTTGTCATCCTTGTCTGCACTAGTATGTATAATTGTAGGTACAATTGCTTCCTGTAAAGAGTTATCATTTAACTGTATTAAACTCTGCTTTAGAATAGTGATGGACTTTTTTACTGGCAATAAAACTTCTTTTGAATATTTTCGCGACTCTTTGTTTACCATACTGGCAGTTAAACTTGCAATGTTGCTGGATAACACATGATTTAGTACCACAAATTCATAAATTTCCTGGCTGTTGCGTTGTTTACTTTTTGGTTCGGATAACATCCGTTGAAAGGCAGCAGAAAGGTTGGCAGTGCTAACATATAATTCTTTTCTAACCAGCTTATATTCCAGAGGAGATTTATTGCCGCCTGAAAAAAAAGTGGCGAGTTGTTGTAGATAATTTTGATTGGCCTGTAGCACCTTAATCATGTAGCTTTCCAACAGAAGAGACTCCCAATGAGGAAACAGAAAATAGCTGCCCATAAATGCCAGCACAGAAGCGATACCTGTATCCAGTAAACGTTCTTCTGCAACATTTACAGAGCCTACCCCTAACAGGTAGAAAAGAATTATGATGTAAGGGGTCATAAAGATTACAGTAATAATATAATTTACCCGAAAGAAGGTGTAGGTAACAAGCATGAAAAAAATAATTACTGCGAAAAGAAATGTACGATCGTGCATGAAATAAATAATAAGTAAACCAATTAACCCACCGGCAATAGTACCAAATAGTCTTTCCATGTTACGTTGTTTGGTAAGGCTGAATCCGGGTTTTACTATAACAATAATGGTAAGCAATATCCAGTAACTGTGGTGGGCATTAGGTAATAATTTTGCGATAATAAATCCTGCGATACAGGTTATCATCATCCTTAAGGAATGGCGAAAAACGGCAGAATTCAATCCTAAATTGTTTACAAATACATTGCTATTGATTACCTGGTGAGAAACAAATTTTGCATAATCTGTATCTGTACGCAGGTTCCTTTTTGCTAATGGAACAGCCTTAAAATAGTTCATTAGTTCATCTGATCTTTCGCCAAGGTTTCGCAGATTTACAAGTATTTTTTTTAACACCAGGTTACTATTATTTGCATCTTCCATAGTATCAATTTTAACCTTTAGAACATCCAGTACGGGTAATAATTGATATTGTTTTTTATAGAAATTGTTAGATTGAATCGCAAGGGCAATATTGTCTATCTCATCTGCCAGATTCTGAATTATTACTGAAATTTCATCCAGAATTCCTGTGGTGGAAAAGCGTTGCCTGAGTAGAGTATAGTCATACCAGGTAGCCATGATATTTTCGTATAAGTCTAATACATCGGCAAATGTTACCAGTAGTAATTTACCCGTGTCGGTTGGTTCTTTTATTAATTCTCTGTTCTTAAATAACAGTTCCCTAAGTTCATCTTGTTTTTCATTAACTACTACCTGTTGTGCTACTAGTTTCCGGTATTCCTCGGCGATATCACTATTAACATCATACAAGGCAGATTTAATCCTCAAAAATTTTGCAGTTTCATGAAGGCAATTACCTAATAATCGCTGCGAAGGCCGGTAAGGCTGTATTTTAAAAAATAACAGGGCAAACAGTAAATACCAAAATCCTCCTGCAACTATTAACAAGCTATCAAATAATACATTTATTGGGGGAGATGTTTTATCCATACGCAATACCATTACAAGCAGTACTGCAGTGCCAAGTGAGGCTGCACGATGACCAAAAACAGAAAACATGGTAAAGAAAAACGAAGACAATACTATTAGAAGCCCCAAAAGAAAAACATTGGTATTAATAAAGCCTGTAATTAATGTCATTAAAAAAATAAAAAGAATGCAATATAGCATACCATTTCGCTTATGTTCAACAGGCCCGGGACCATCAGTCATACTTACACAAAGCGCACCCGTACTCAGCATCAGGCCAAGATCCATTTTTCCAAATTGAGAAAAAATTATCGTAGGTAAAATTATCTCCAGCGTAATCCGAATTCCATCTGCCAGGTATTGGCTAAATAAAAAATACTGTAAGTGCTGTTTGTTTTCGCTCATTCAATAGTAAGCTACAATTTTAATCAGTAAATGTTTGGGTTGATAAGAATAACTTAAAAATCTTTAACTATGCTTAAGGCTGTTTCCTTTTTACAGGTTTAGAAATGGTGATTTCTTTGCAAGCTGATGCAGTAATATCTTTCAGCATGTTTTTTAAATTAGTGTAAGTTTAACCAATGTCCATCCCTGTTGTCCCCATTTATTATTTACACGATAAATTACATCTTTGTCAAATGCACAAAAAACGGATTGATCAATAGGGGATAATTTTATGCAGGCACGCTGGTTGGCGGTATCAAGGGTAGCAAATATTTTTTTACTGATCCTGAAAGATGTTTTTTCAAAATGCGGTAATTCAACGGTGTCGGGAAAGGACAGTGCCAATTGCCAGAAGTAAGAATTGTTTACCATAACAAAATATTTAGCTTCATTTATTTTTAACAAGTTGCCTGGTTGCTTAAATTTTAATAAAGTTACAGCACGATATGTAAAAAAACTACGAGGTATTTTTAACGCCAGGCTGTAAATAGTGTAGTTATTGATCTGAAGAAACACCTGTAAAATAAAATCCCACCGGGGAACCGGCGGGATTTTTCTTAACCCTTAAAACAACCAACATCATTTATGTTGATACCTATACAACATCATATACGTTTATTGGTTGAAAAGGGTTTGCTTAAGACAATAAAATATTTTGTTAAATACCTAAAGGGACCTAAAAATTTTTAACTTATGATAATGCGATATCCAATACCTGTTGCATTGTTTTTACATAGTGAAATTTGGTACCCTTAATAAAGGCTGGATTTATTTCAAGGACATCCTTTTCATTTTGCCAACACATAATTATCTCCTTAATGCCCGAACGTTTGGCAGCTAATACCTTTTCCTTAATTCCACCCACAGGTAATACCTGCCCACGCAAGGTTATTTCACCAGTCATAGCCAAATATGACTTTATTTTTCTACCTGTAAAGGCACTTGCCAATGCTGTCATCATAGTAATACCGGCACTTGGGCCATCTTTAGGTACAGCACCTTCTGGCACATGAATATGTATATTCTTTTTATTAAACATCTCAGGATCAATGTTTAATTTTTTAGCGTTAACCTGTAACCAAGTATAAGCAGTTGTAGCACTTTCCTTCATCACATTGCCAAGGTTACCTGTCATTTTAAGTTCGCCTTTGCCTTCGCTTAAACTAATTTCAATAAAAAGAATATCACCTCCTACATAAGTCCAGGCCAAACCAACTGCTACCCCAGCCATATTTGCTGTTTTGTACATTTCGTTGTTAAAACGAGGCTTCCCTAAAATCCGTTCTACATCATTACCTGTTAGGGTAGGCTTTAATTTATTTTTTGTAGCATACTGCATAGCAAGATTGCGCATAACAGCTGCCAATTGCCTGTCAAGATCACGTACACCACTTTCACGGGTATAATCCTCAATGATTTTTTCTATTACTTTATCACTTGCTTTTATGTTTACATTCTTTAATCCATGTGCTTCCCGTTGTTTTGGGATAAGGTGCTGTTTGGCAATTTCAATCTTTTCTTCTACCGCATAACCACTCAGGTCAATAATCTCCAATCTATCTCTTAATGCCGGCTGAATGTTATTGATATTGTTGGCGGTTGCAATAAATAGAACCTTACTTAGATCGTATTCCAACTCCAGATAATTATCGTAAAAAGTATTGTTTTGTTCCGGGTCTAAAACTTCCAACAACGCAGAGGATGGATCGCCACGCTGGTCGTTACCAACTTTATCAATCTCATCCAATATCATCACAGGATTACTGCTTTTGATTTTACGGATAGATTGAATAATCCTTCCCGGCATAGCTCCAATATAGGTTTTCCTATGTCCACGAATTTCACTTTCATCGTGCAAGCCTCCCAAACTAACTCTTACATATTTTCTTGCTATTGCATGGGCTATACTTTTTCCCAAACTTGTTTTACCAATACCCGGAGGACCGACAAAGCAAAGGATAGGACTTTTCATATCGCCTTTTAGTTTTAATACCGCCAAGTACTCGAGTATCCTTTCTTTTATTTTATGCATGCCATAATGGTCATGATCTAATACTTTTTTTGCCTTCTTCAGGTCGTAACTATCTGCTGTATAATCTTCCCAGGGAAGATCTAGCATAAGGTCAAGGTGGTTGTAAACAACGGAATAATCCGGTGTGCTTGGATGCATCCGCTCCAGCTTTTCTGTACCTTTAATAAACATTTCTTTTGCAGCCACAGGCCATTTTTTGGCCTCCGCTTTTTTCAACATTTCTTTTACTTCAGCAACATTATCACCACCTAATTCTTCTTTAATGGCTTTCATTTGCTGTTGCAAAAAATATTCTTTTTGCTGTTTGTCAAGTTCGGCCCTTGTTTTATTGGTAACCTTGTTTTTTAATTCAGTGTATTGCAACTCTGTTTGCATTAGGTTCATTAGCAATTCTGCCCTGGCTTTAATATTGTTGATCACTAAAAGCCGCTGCTTGTCTTTGATATCGCTGTTTAAATTGCTGCTAACAAAATGTATTAGGAAAGAAGGGTTCTCTATATTCTTTAAAATAATAGCTGCCTCACTTGGCAGGTTAGGAGAAATACTGATTATCTGTGAAGCAAGGTCTTTGATACTGCCTACCATCGCTTCAAAATCATTGTCATCTTTTAATACCTCTTCATCCAATGGTTTAATTTTTGCCTTAAAGTAAGGGTCCTCACTGGTTATTTCCTCAACTTTAAAACGCTTTTTTCCCTGTATGATAATAGTTGTGCCTCCATCGGGCATTTTTATCAATTTGGCAATTTTAGCAATGGTACCAATTTCTTCTAAATCACTTACTGTTGGTTCTTCAACAGTACTGTCTTTTTGTGCTATAACTCCTATCAATTTGTCAGCCTTGTAAGCATCATTTACAGCTTTGATACTTTTATCACGACCTACTGTAATTGGCAAAACTACCCCGGGAAAAAGGACAGTATTGCGTAGTGGTAAAATGGGTAATTCATCCGGAATAGGCTGTGCGTCGTTGTCTTCGCTGGCATCTTCATTCAGTGGAATGATTGGCATAAACTCCATTTCCTCTTCCATTCCAGGTATAAAAATCTTATTATTCATAATTTATTCAATATAAGGTCAAAATGTCAAAAGTTAAAGAGAATAGTTTTAATTTTCAATGACTCCTTATATAGTCAACATTGATGCCGAAAGGGAATGCCTGCATTTAATAATGGTTAATACTTGTGTGTATTATTAAGCTGGTACATTTTTTACTTTTCACCAACCGGTTTTTTTGCAACAAATTATAGATACTATTTCGGATAATCTCAACAATCGTTTATCTAATTATACAATCTCTAAATCTATTTATGGATAATGCATTTAAAAGTAAAAATGATATTAAAAACTTTTAAGGCTTCGTAAAATAAAAAAAGTTTAAGCTAATTAATCCCTTTATAAATAGGTGGTTATCTTCGCAATAATATGTATATCCATTGCACTGATAAAGAGTTGTTTATTTTAGATAAAATTGCCATTACCGCTGAGGCAATGGAAGTACATTGTTTTTTGATTGGAGGATTTGTAAGGGATAGTATCATCGGCAGAAAAACTAAAGACATGGATGTTGTTTGCATAGGCGATGGCATTGCACTTGCTCATAAAGTTGCAGAACAATTTACCCCCAAGCCGGTAGTTAATTACTTTAAGAATTTTGGTACAGCCCAAATTAAATTTCAGGATATTGAAATTGAATTTGTAGGAGCAAGAAAAGAGAGTTATATCTATGATAGCCGCAAGCCGCAAGTAGAATCCGGTACTTTAGAAGATGATCAGGACAGGAGAGATTTCACTATCAATGCACTTTCCATCAGTTTAAATAAAGAAAATTTCGGTGAATTGATTGATCCGTTTAACGGCTTACAGGATATTGAACAAAAAATAATAAAAACCCCTTTACCTGCGATACAAACTTTTAGCGACGATCCTTTACGCATGATGAGGGCTATTCGTTTTGCTGCACAATTAGATTTTACTATTGAAAAAAAAACTTTTGAGGCCATTGATGAAAATAAAGAACGGATTAAAATAGTAAGTGGGGAACGCATTGCTGACGAATTGAATAAAATATTGCTATGTAACAAACCTTCAATAGGATTTGATTTATTGTATAAAACCGGCCTGCTAAAAATCATCTTTCCTCAGATGGTGGAGCTTGCTGGTGCAGAATACATCGATGGGAAGGGGCATAAAGATAACTTCTACCATACTTTACAGGTGGTGGATAATATTGCTGAAAACACCAATGATCTTTGGCTCAGATGGGCAGCAGTTTTGCACGATATTGCCAAACCTGCAACTAAGAAATTTGAAGAAGGCCACGGATGGACATTTCACGGGCATGAAGTAGTTGGAGGAAGAATGGTGCCAAAAATTTTCGCTAAACTTAAATTACCTCAAAACGAAAAGATGAGGTTTGTTCGTAAATTGGTGGAATTGCATTTGCGGCCTATAAGTTTAACAAAGGAAAATATTACAGACTCTGCCATCCGCAGATTGCTTTTTGATGCCGGCGAAGATTTTGATGCATTGATGACGCTTTGCAATGCGGATATTACCAGTAAGAATAAACAAAAAGTAAAACGTTTTTTGGAGAACTTTGAAATAGTCCGTAAAAGATGTGCTGAAGTGGAAGTCAGCGATCAGTTGCGTAATTGGCAGCCCCCCATAACGGGAGAGATAATTATGGAAACATTTAATCTTCCTCCTGGTAGGGTAGTGGGCGATTTAAAAAATGCCATTCGGGAAGCTATTTTAGAAGGTGAGATACCCAATGACTATGATGCAGCCTTTGCATTTATGGTGCAAAAAGCAGTAGCATTGGGCATTGTGTACAAGTAATGATTTATTATTAATTATTCCATTATCAATTCTTAATTTTACAATATGGCAATATTACGTTTCAGAATTTATTGGGAAGATGACGACAGTATTTACAGGGATGTGGTTATTAAACACACGCAAAATTTTGTAGACCTGCATCTATGCATATTAAAAAGCTTTGAGTTTGATAACAAACATAAGGCAACCTTTTACCGTAGCAATGATAACTGGTTAAGGGGTAGAGAAATTTCTCTGGAAAAATATGAAGATAAAGTATATAAGGTTGATCCTTTAATTATGACCGATGTAACAATGGGTTCAGAAATAAAAGATCCTAACCAGAAGTTTATTTATGTATATGACTTTAATAAGTTCTGGACTTTTATGGTAGAACTTATAAATGTAGACAAGGAAGAAAATAAAAAATTAACCTATCCAGTTTGTATCCGTACAGAAGGTATCGCTCCATCACAATATGGTACAAAGGGATTGATAGATAAGCGGCTTGCTGAAGTGGAAGAAAAATATGATTTGAATGCGGCTGCCATGCTGGAAGGTTTTAGCGAAGAAGATGAAGATGGAAACGTTGCAGAAAGCAATGAAGAAGAGGCCGCCGGCGAAGAAACGCAGGAAGATTTTTAGTTGATCATTTACTATGAGATAATTAATAATTTTTTATTCTTGTTATCATTTGCAACTTCTTTTTCTGAAAATTTGCAAGACATAGTTTTAATTAACAATCTACATTTTGATAATTGAATGATTTTGGCATCAAAACCATTATCCGTTATCAACATAAAAATTATCCATTGCAAAAGACCTGTATCATAATAGTTGGTCCAACCGCTGTTGGTAAAACAGCTATTGCCATAAAGCTGGCACAATATTTTTCTACCGAAATAATATCTGCAGATAGCCGACAATGTTTTAAAGAATTAAACATTGGTGTAGCTAAACCTTCAGTAGAAGAATTGCAACAGGTAAAGCATTATTTCATCAACTCTCATTCAATAAAGGAAATTGTAAACGCTGCTATTTTTGAAGAGTATGCTTTGGGTAAAGTAAAAAATATTTTTAAACAGCACGATATAGCTGTAATGGTTGGTGGTACAGGTTTGTATGTAAAAACATTTACCGATGGTATCGATGAAGTACCGGTAATTAAACCGGCAATACGGGAGCAGATTATTGCAGATTATGAATGGGAGGGATTGGCATGGTTACAAAAAGAAGTAGAAAAAAATGACCCTCTTTATTTTGAAAAAGGAGAAATAAAAAATCCTCAGCGGTTAATGCGGGCACTTGAAGTGAAATTGTCAACCGGTAAATCTATTATTGAATTTCAAACACAGCAAAAGCATAGAAGAGATTTTAACATCATAAAAATTGGCTTAGAAATGCCAAGGGAAGATCTTATTAAAAAAATTAACAGAAGGGTAGATGAAATGATGCAGCATGGTTTGTTGGAAGAAGTGAAAAATCTTTTACCTAATAAAGAACTTAATGCTTTACAAACAGTTGGTTACCGGGAATTATTTGGTCATCTAATAGGAGACCTTTCTTTACAGGATGCTACAGAAGCAATTAAAATAAATACCCGGCAATATGCCAAAAGGCAAATGACTTGGTTTAAGAAAGACGAAGATACAAAGTGGTGTGGGCCAAACTTTGAAGAAGTATTGTATTTAATAAATCCGTTTTTAGGATAGTGTTATATTGTTTCCCAATCACTTTTTTTAAAATTTAAATCCAATACTTGCTACAATATTGCCACGTTGATTTTTAATGTTTGCAAAAGTGTTGTCTTTATCTTCTAACCTGTAAGGAAAACTTACATCTTTATTAAATGAATGTACGTAGGTAAGGTCAACAAAGAACCCTTTGTTTCTGTAACCAATGCCACCACTTACCAACATTTTATTTGCTTTTAAGGCAGCATCTTTATAAGGGTTGGTATAATAGGCAAAGCCTAGCCTAGCCATAATTACATTAAATTTCAATTCACCTCCAATCCTAAAATTAAATGCACCTTTGTATTGGTCCCTAATAACCTGGTTTAATGAGGTGTAGTATTCCTTCTCACCTGCGGCAGGAGTTTGATTGGCACTATAAAAAGACGAACCACTATGGCGAACATATTCAATGTCTGCAGTAATAAAACCTTTTTGTTTTTTTACGTTTTCTATTTCTCTTAAAACATAACTACCACTTACCATTACTTTCCAGGGAGTCAGTAACGAATAATTACTTTCACCGGGTACCCCATTTGTAAATAAGGTAGATGATGCACTTCTAACACCTTTGTAATTTTCAGTATTTACTTCTAAATCTATATTCCGCCTGTCTTTTAAGGTAAACATATAACTGGGGGTATGAACAGCAAACCCTAAACGTATGTATTCGGTAGGTTTAAATATCAAACCAAGCTTCGCATTTAAACCAACACCCTTGGTAGAAAAATTATCAACATAATTAAAGTATCCAAAATAATTATTTGCATTGGCTGACGTATCGCTTTCTCTAAAAGTGGTTGTGCTATTGTAGTCAACTATGGGTATACCCACACTGATGCCAAACATAAACTTATCACTTTTATTCATTGCATAACCGAGTGCAACTTCATACATGGCACCTTTTGTTTCCATAGTATTCTGTTGAAGCAAAGTACCTCCATTTGCTAAAATAAATTCAGGTAAAGCTTTAACCCTGTTTCCGCTAAAAGTATCTACCAGGTAAGTGTACAAGGCAGGTGCTGCACCATAAGCATATTGCGGGTCATTAAGTACATCCTCCACAGTGCCTTTGCTTAAACCTTTAACGGCCTGTTCTGCGAACTGTTCGCTGTACGAACTGTAATTATTGTAACCTGAATATTGTATCCTGTTATTGTAATTGGCAGTTTGAGTTACTGCGAAACTTATTGACTGACTATTCTTAGGGTTGTAACGGTTGCTTGCTCCGTAAACAATACCAATCGGACCTAATAAAGTAAAATTACTCTTATTGCTTTTCAATTTGGTATCCCTGAAATTTGTATTGTTATTATTAAAGAAAAATCCGGGGGTAAAAACAAACTCACCTGTTTTAAAATTTCCAAGTCCGGCAGGATTTACAAATGTTGCATTAATATCTCCTCCTAATGAACCCATTGCTCCACCGATGGCAAGATTTCTGGCAGTACCATTTTGAGGGAAAAAAGAGTAGCGCAATACATCTTCCGGTATTTGAGCATAAATAGAAGCAGCTATCAGTAAAGCAGGCAACAATAAATATTTTTTCATGGCATAACTATTTTGGTATGCTGATTTTAAAGCCAGCACAGGATTTTTGAAAACAGGCTATAACACTGCTTTTTAATTTGGTCTTGTAATTCTGCTACTGCCACCTGAAGAACTGCTGCCTGAAGATGAATTAGAACTGCTGGCAGGTGGTGGTGTATAGGTCCTTTCGGTTGTATTGTTATTTGTAGAACGGCTATTATTATTGTTGTTTGAAGAAGGCGTTAACACTTTATCCAAAACATTTCCCAACGCACTGGTTCTGTTAGTATTGTTATAATTTCTTACCGGCCTTGCCGCAGGTATAGACATCAATGGTGCATTTGCATTGTTATAATTATGACTATATCCATTAAGATTTGTTATCCGTGGTGTTGAATTTTTAAGCAGCGTTGCTGGTTTAATGTAAACAGGGTAAGGACTATAAAAAGGATTGTAATAATAATCGTTAAAGTAAACGTTATTGAAATTACTATTGTAATTGTTGCCATAATTACCATAGTAGTTATTACTTCCATAATAGCCATGGCTGCTGTTAAACCTGTTATAAGATGAATAATCATAAGGGCTGTAACCATAATCATAATTAAGATTTCTCCACCTTGTATCAGTAATACCCATCCTAATCATTCTATCTTCACCCGTATAAACATATGTCGGCTCATTTCTTAATTCCTCTTTATTTTCTGTTTGCGCTTCGTCGTAAGCACGGGCAGGAGAATAGTATACATCATCAGGAGTTTGCCCGGTTTTGTACATGGTAGAACAGCTCGTAAAAGCAGCTACAGAAACAGCCAAAAGTAAAAGTTTCGTTTTCATGATAATTTGTTTAAAATTATTGTTAGGTGAAGTTACTATTTTTGTGCCGTTTTATATAAGATTGTAATGGTATTATATAAACTTTGCTACTGTAAAATAAATCAACTATTTGGCAACTTGTTGTTAAAGATGTGCAAAAAAACTAATGGCTGTTAGTCTTGCTGGTTTAGCGATAAATAAATGAGTAACAATACACGATTCATTAAATAACATATTAACCAATAAACAATTAATAACAACAATACATGAGTAAAGAAATTACGAGCAAGGCAGTAGATTATTCGCAATGGTATAACGATCTTATTATAAAAGGAGGGCTTGCCGATTATAGTGCAGTAAGGGGTTGCATGGTAATTAAACCATATGGATATGCCATATGGGAAAATATGAGAGATCAGTTAGATAAAATGTTTAAAGAAACAGGGCATGAGAACGCTTACTTTCCTTTGTTTGTTCCTAAAAGTTTATTTGAAGCAGAAGAAAAAAATGCAGAAGGTTTTGCTAAGGAGTGCGCCATAGTAACGCATTACAGGTTAAAAGCTGATCCGGAAAACAAGGGGAAACTAATTGTCGACCCAGAAGCGAAGCTGGAAGAAGAACTGGTTGTAAGACCAACGAGCGAAGCCATTATATGGAATACCTACAAAGGATGGATTCAATCCTACAGGGATCTTCCTTTATTAATAAATCAGTGGGCGAATGTGGTAAGGTGGGAAATGCGTACCCGCTTATTTTTACGCACCGCTGAATTTTTATGGCAGGAAGGGCATACAGCTCACGCTACTCAGGAGGAAGCGGTGGAGGAAACAGTACAAATGCTAAACGTGTATGCAACTTTTGCTGAAACTTTTATGGCTATGCCGGTAATTAAAGGTGTTAAGTCTGCCAATGAACGATTTGCAGGTGCAGAAGACACCTATTGTATTGAAGCCCTGATGCAGGATGGAAAAGCCCTTCAGGCAGGGACCTCTCATTTTTTAGGTCAAAATTTTGCCAAAGCATTTGATGTAAAGTTTACAGATAAGGAAAATAAACTGGATTATGTTTGGGCTACCAGTTGGGGGGTAAGTACCCGTTTAATAGGAGCACTTGTAATGGCCCATAGTGATGACCAGGGCTTGGTATTACCTCCAAAACTGGCACCCATACAGGTTGTGATTGTTCCAATTTTTAAAGGAGAAGAGCAAAAGCAATTGATTGATGAAAAGGTGAAAGTTTTGCAACAGCAATTAAAGACGGCAGGCATAAAAGTAAAATACGACGACAATGATAATAACAGACCGGGCTGGAAGTTTGCAGAATATGAAATGAAAGGGGTACCCGTAAGGATTGCAATTGGCGCACGGGACATTGCCAATAATGTGGTAGAGGTTGCACGTAGAGATACTAAAGAAAAGATGAGTATGCCTATTGACGGACTGGCAGAAAATATTATTCAGCTGTTAGGTGATATACAAGCGGCTATTTTTAATAAAGCAAAACATTTTAGAGATGATCATATTACTGATGCTAATAGCTGGGCTGAATTTATTGAATTGCTTGATGAAAAAACAGGTTTTATTGCGGCACATTGGGATGGTACATCAGAAACGGAAGATAAAATTAAAGAACTGACAAAGGCAACAATACGTTGTATACCCTTGAATAATAAAGCAGAAGAAGGAAAATGTATTTTAACAGGAAATTCAAGTTCACAACGAGTTTTATTTGCAAGAGCTTATTAAATAATTGAGTCGTTACAAATTTTAGTACAAATGAAACGGTACTAATATTATCAATGGCTTTTCATCTTTACCGCAATAAAAAATTGACTACTTCATTAAAATAAATTATCAACAAATTTAATTATGGAAATAGAAAATAATCTTTTAGAAAACGAATTGCTAATCGATAGTATGTCGCAAGTTCATTTAAAAGAAACTGCTATGTGGGCAAAATTTTTAGCGATTGCAGGATTTATAATAAGTATCCTTATTGCCATTGGTGCAGTTTTCGCCGGAACAATGTTTAATAAATTAACTGCAGGTATGCCTGGAGGCAGCAAAGGTGGAATGATGACAGGAGGAGTGATTATGGTAATGTACCTGCTGATTGCTGCGGTTGCTTTTTTTATGTCTTTGTTTCTTTTTAGATTTGGAGTTAAAATGAAAGTAGCTTTAATAACAAACGATCAGGAATCACTTAACCTTTCATTCCAAAATCTGAAAGTGTATTATCGTTTTGCAGGAATCATTACCATCATTTACCTTGTAATTTTATTACTAGCTTTATTAGGAGGTATAATAGCAGCAACAATTACGCATTCATAAAATAAAGCTTAAAAATAAGTGGGGTATATTTTTAAGAAATTAAACTTAAACACCTCTAAAATAGAACCCTGGATCAAATATAGATCTGGGGTTCTATTTTACTAAAGCTAGCTTCAGATTGTTATAATATTATATCATTAAAGCCCTTTTTGAATTTTAAATAAATTTTATTGTTGAGTAGTTGTAGCATATTCTCTTGTAGATAAATAATTATAATCTTCCATAATCTTTTCCAAAAAATCAATCGCATACATATCGGTAGATACATTTAAAACTTTTTGTACCTTAAAAGCCACCCGGTTACACATATCGAATTGGTTGGTTTTAGCAGATTGATTGATAACCGTTTTAATTGTATTGATGTCGCGGTCGCTAAGGCGCATTACTTCAGGGAATTTTACCGCATAATTGGATTGGGCTACGTTCATAAATATGGTATCATCCACTGTAAGTTTCGATTTGGTATTTACAACTACCGTGCTGGCAACAATATCACCCAGGCGCTGGCTTTTGGGCGAAACACCGATAATAATAATAGATGTAATGCCACCTATTATTAACCAGAGAAGTCCTGTAAATCCATTGCTCCAAAATAAGGTAAATATGATAAATCCCCATTCGTAGAACCTCATAAACCACCTTAGCAGGTATTGGCCAAGTGTAGGTTCACCGCCATCAAGGCTTACTACTTTTATATTAAATATTTTTTTACCAATTGTTTGTCCGTTCATTAATACCTCACTTGCGGTGGTATAAAAAAGGGTAGGTATCACTAAAAGAATCATTACAAGTCCGCCGCTTCCTTCACCAACTTTAAAACCGCCATATAAAAGATATAAAATGCTGAACATGTATAATACCAACAAAAAAAAATCTACCAGGTAAGCCAGCAAACGTTTATTGAAAGCTGCAATTTCAAATTCAATATCAATATTAAAAGGAGTTGCTATTTGTATTACAGGCATATTACAAATTACCTATTAAATTGTGGAAACAAAAAAAATATTAGCTTTTCAAAAGTTTGATAAGCTAACTATTAACCTGCAGTTTTTTAGGCTATGTGTTACCCTAAAAGTAAAAGAGCCAACAATAATTATTTTTAAGATGGAATTTCTTTATTTTTAACAAATGCGTGAAGGAATGTTTATAAAGAAGAATGTTGATAAATGGAATTCCTATCAGCATAACAAAACCAATGACCCTGATGAGACTGCTGAACGTTTTATAACATTGGTTGATGACCTGTCTTACGCTAAAACATTTTACCCAAAAAGTAAAGTCACCAGGTGGATCAACGGTATTGCGGCGGACATCTACCAAAATATCTATCAAAATAAAAAAGAAAAATACAATCGTGTTTTTGCATTTTGGAAATATGAATTACCGCTGTTGTTTAAGAAATATCACCACATTTTATTATTTACATTTTTAGTTTTTTTGTTGTTTGTTTTGATAGGCGTATTTGGCGCTGTAAAAGATGAAAATTTTATAAGGGGAGTTTTGGGAGACAATTATGTAGACATGACGGAAGAGAATATAGCCAAGGGGGATCCGTTTGGTGTTTATAAAAGTGATAATCCATTTACCATGTTTGTGTACATAGCTATGAACAATAGCTTTGTTGCTTTGCTGATGGTAATTGGAGGATTAGTGGCTGGCGTAGGAACGCTGTTTGCGATGTGGCAAAATGGATTGATGCTTGGATGTTTTCAGTATATGTTTTTTTCAAAGGGGCTGGGTTTAAAATCAGTGATGGTAATATGGGTTCATGGAACCCTTGAAATTTTAGCTTTTGTGATAGCCTCCACTGCTGGTTTCATAATTGCCCGGGGTATCCTTTTTCCGGGCACTTATTCAAGAAAGGCTTCCTTTAAAAGTGCTATTAAAGATGCGTTGAAAGTAATGATTATATTGGTGCCTGTATTTATAATAGCTGCCTTTTTTGAAAGCTATGTAACGCATTTGATGAGCAATACTTACGATAAAGAAAGTAATGAAGGCTTGCCGGTTTGGGCAAGTGCCACTATTCTTTTATTGTCATTATTATTTATAGTATGGTACTTTGTTATTTACCCGATTCGTCTTCATAAAAAAAACTATCCAGGCAAAAGGCAGGGCTTATAAATTGCCGGTAAAACAAAAAATGAGGTGTACTAAATATTTAATAATCCAGTTCCTTTTGTTTATATGCAGCTTGCATTCTGTAGCGCAGGATAGTGAGTATGTGTACAAAGATTCAACTGTTTTATCTGCTGATTCCATTGCCACAAGAAACCTTGTTATTGATACAAAAAAAAATAATGCTGTTAATGAGGAAGATCTTCCCGATACTGTTTTACAAAACAGGCAATTTGAAACTTGTAAAGATTCGGCCGAAGCCTTAAAAAATAACATCGCTTTTAAATATGCTAAAAACCTGGATAGTATTTTAATAGCATTACAAAAAAAACAACAAACGCAGGCACAGCCTGTGCGTACCAATTTATCCTGGCTTGAGAAATTCTTCTTTTCGTCTGTAACAAAAATATTTTTTTGGGTGCTTGCCTGTTTTTTTATTGGGTTCATTATATACAAACTTTTTATTGCAGAAGGCTTTTTTAAGAAACAAACAGCAAGCAGTAAGGTTAAAGTTTTACCGGATGAGGAAGAACATTTATTTGCATTAACAGATTATGGCAAACTAATTACACAGGCAGCTGCTGATAAAAATTACCCCCTGGCAATACGCTATCATTATCTGCAAACCTTGCAAAAATTAACAGCAAATGGGGTGATTGAATTTACACCGGATAAGACAAATAATGAATACAGCAGAGAAATGTTTGGCAAGCCTTATAAAGACGAATTTGCTTCCTTAACACGCAGTTATGAATTTGCGTGGTATGGCAAATTTGATATCAGCGAAGCAATGTTTACAGCTATCGAAAAAGGATTTAAACAGTTTAATACACAGCTATAAATATTGAGAAAAACCATTTTATATTGTACATTTTTTTTATTGCTGGCAATAGTGTTTGCTTCCTGTAATATTCAAAAACCGGTAGTGCCACCTTTAAAAGAAACATTTGCTAAAAAAGATAAGAACCCTTTTGGCTGTTATGTTTTTTATAACCAGTTAAAGCAGGTATTCTATCAGAATGAATTGAATAGTAAGAAAGAAAATTTTGAAACTGTTTGGCGTCAGATTTCAGATACAGCATCTGTGTATGTAGTAATTAGTAAAAATGTATTTCTCTCCGAAGCTGGACAGAAAGCAATGTTGGATTATGTAAATGATGGAAACAGTTTATTTATCAGCAGTGACAATATTGATAGCAGTTTGCTTGATTCACTAAGTTGTAAGGTTAATGAACCAACCTATGCAGGTTTGGAAAATATGAAATATACTTCGGTAAAACCTGATACTGCTTTTTATGATGATACATCCGCCTATAGCTATTTTTATGTGCCGTTTGCTAATCATTTTGTACAATATGATACCAGCATAACAAATGTGCTTGGAACAAATGAGGTGGGGGAAGCTAATTACTTAGAAGTGTTTTATGGTAAGGGACGCTTTTACCTGCATTGCGAACCCAGGGCCTTAGGTAATTATTTTTTATTACAAAAAAATAATTACCAATACCTGCAACATCTTTTTGCTTTTACCGCCTTACGGCCAGAGCATGTTTATTGGGATGATTATTACAATAAAAAAAATTACCCACCTTCGGAACAAGGGAGTAAAAGTGGTATTCAACTTTTGCTGCAATATCCTGCAACAGCCCGTGCATTTTGGCTGGTGTTTCTCTTACTGGCAGTATATATTTTATTTGGAGGAAAGCGCCGTCAGCGAATAGTGGAAAGCATTCCTTCCAATACCAATACCACGGTGGCTTTTACAGAAACGGTTGGCCATTTGTATTTGCAAAAAAAGGATAACAGAAACATTGCAGATAAAATGATCATGTATTTTATGGAGCATATTCGAAAACAATATTACCTAAATACCAGCCAGGTGAACGATGATTTTATTACAACACTTAGCAGAAAAAGCAATGTGCCCAAAGAAATTACAGAAGACTTATTTCGTTCGATCAATCTGGTACATAATTCTTTTGAAATAACAGATCAACAATTATTATTATTGAATCAACAAATCGATATTTTTTATAAAAACAACATCTAATGGAAGAAGAAATTTTTCAACAACGCACAGATTTGTCAGGCCTTAACCAGCGCATGGATGCCATAAGAACTGAAATAGGAAAAGTAATAATCGGGCAGCACAAAATGCTGGATCTTTTAATAATTGGACTTTTGTGCGACGGCCATATTTTAATTGAAGGAGTGCCGGGTGTGGCCAAAACACTTACTGCAAAACTGGTAGCAAAAATTATAGACGTTGATTTTAGCAGGATACAATTTACACCCGACCTGATGCCAAGTGATGTGGTTGGTACGTCCGTATTTAATCCCAAAGAAGGAGATTTTTATTTTAAACCAGGTCCGGTATTTAGCAATATTATTTTGATTGATGAAATTAACAGGGCACCTGCCAAAACCCAGGCAGCATTGTTTGAGGTAATGGAAGAACGGCAGGTGACTGTTGATGGGGTTACACATGAAATGCGTTTTCCATTTATAATTCTGGCAACGCAAAACCCGGTAGAGCAGGAGGGAACTTACAGGTTGCCAGAAGCGCAGCTGGATCGTTTTATTTTTAAAATTGATGTGCAATATCCAACATTGCTTGAAGAAATAGGCATTCTCAATAACCAGCATGGCAGTACACAAAATGAATTGCTTGCCCAGGTAAATAAGATTGTTTCAGTAGCAGAAATACATGCGTACAGAAGCACCATACAATCAATATTAGTTGAACCAAGGCTGATAGAATTTATTGCAAAGATTGTAGTTGAAACCCGTAATAATCCTGCACTTTACCTTGGCGCATCACCAAGGGCATCATTGGCAATTTTGCGTGCGGCTAAGGCAAATGCCGCAATCAAAGGCAGAGATTTTGTTACGCCTGAAGATATAGTTGAAATGGCAACACCGGTTTTAAGGCATCGCATAATTCTTACACCAGAAAAAGAAATGGAAGGAGTAACCCCGGATGATTTAATAGAAAGTATTTTAAAGGCGATTGAAGTACCGAGGTAGGTATACAGCAATTAGTTTTGTCAACCCGATGTTTCAAATTCAGCTCGTTTATTTTTTTGATTATGACAAGTATAAAAAAATATATTGGAAATCTTTTTATAAGTACCCGCTTTTATCTTTCGGTTGGTAGCTGCATTGTTTTATTTATTGTGTCTTTTTTTTATGCGCCTTTATTTATAGTGCCGGAAATATGCTTTTATGTAATAGTGGTGTTATGTTTTATTGATTATTTTTTTCTTTTTTTAATCTGCAGATCCCCACAGGTTAAGAGATTAACAGCAGATAGATTTAGTAACAGTGATGAAAATAAAGTAACCCTGCAGATAACAAATGTGATGCCATTTGACTTATACCTGGAAATTATTGATGAGTTACCCGTTCAGTTTCAAAAACGGGATTGGGTATTACTGCAACATTTAAAAGCCAGGCAACAAAAAAATATCGTGTATAAAGTAACACCAATCGAAAGAGGGGAGTATCATTTTGGTAACATCATAGTCTATGTAAAATCTATGCTTGGATTTTTAATGCGCAGGCATGATATCGCAGCCGAATGTATGGTTCCGGTTTATCCATCATTTATGCAGTTGCGGAAGTACGAGTTGTTATCCAAAACCACCATTCAATCGGAACATGGAAATAAGAGAATGCGTAAAATAGGCCATAGTATGGAGTTTGAACAAATAAAAGAATATGTTAGGGGTGATGATATAAGAACTATTAACTGGAAAGCTACTGCCCGTAAATCGTCTTTAATGGTAAATAATTTTACGGATGAAAAAAGCCAGCAGGTATATTGCTTAATTGATAAGGGCCGGTTAATGAAAATGCCTTTTGGCAATTTAAGCCTGCTGGATTATGCTGTTAACAGTACCCTGGTATTGAGCAGTGTTTGTTTACAAAAGCAGGATAAAGTTGGATTAATAACTTTTTCCAATAAAATGGGCACCGTGTTAGCAGCAGATAGAAAACCAATACAGCGGGCTAATATTTTGCAATTATTATACAACCAGGAAACGCAGTTTTTAGAAAGTGATTACGAAATGCTTTACCTGCAAATACGCAGCCGGATAAAACAACGCAGCCTGTTGATATTATTTGCCAATTTTGAATCGCTGGCTGGTTTAAAACGGCAGTTGAATTATTTAAGATCTATTGCAAAACATCATTTACTGCTGATTGTTTTTTTTGAAAATACGGAGTTAAAACAACTGTCATCCAAACCGGCGGCCAACCTCGAAGATGTGTATATCAAAACAATAGCAGAAAAATTTGCTTTCGAAAAAAGATTGATTGTTAAAGAACTTTCCAATCATGGTATCTTATCTATTTTAACTTCTCCCGAAAATTTAACTGTTAATACCATTAATAAATATCTGGAGTTGAAGGCAAGGCAGGCAATATAATACCACTATCAGCTGAAAAGAAACTGAAGTACAAATTGTAATAGATTTATATTTTGCATCTTTTCATCTTTGGGCTGCTTAAGTTACCTTCACAAAAAAAAACATTGGCCCGCAAAGAAACATATCGATCAAAGTACAACAGTAAATTGGTGGATGACGAAACTCCGGTAAAGCAGGAACGCCGGGAAAGAATTCCTGTTAACCCGGTATTACAACTGCCTTATGCAGAAGGAAAAGTTTTGTTGATTGATAAGCTGCTGCATTGGACATCCTTTGATATTGTACGTAAGCTCCGCAGTATTTTGCAAATAAAAAAAATTGGGCATGCAGGTACGTTAGATCCTCTGGCAACAGGCTTGCTGATTGTATGCACCGGTAAGTTTACAAAAAAAATTAACGAGTATATGGCAAAGGAAAAGGAATATACCGGCCATTTTACTTTGGGTGCAGTAACGCCTACATTTGATTTGGAAAGTGAACCGGAACAATTTAAAGATTATGCGGGTTTAACACAAGATTTAATCAAATCAACAACGCAGCAATTTACGGGAGCTATTCAACAATTACCGCCAATATATTCTGCCATAAAAAAGGATGGTGTTGCTTTGTATGAACTTGCAAGAAAAGGAGTGGATGTAAAATTAGAGCCACGAAGTGTAACAATTCATTCCTTCGAAATCATTGCTATTTGTTTACCGGTGGTAGCGTTTAAAGTGGTTTGCTCAACGGGAACTTATATACGCAGTTTGGCAAATGATTTTGGAAAAGCATTAGGCTGTGGAGCTTACCTTAGTAGCTTACGCAGAACCAGAATTGGTGAATTTGAAGTTAACAATTCGATTGATTTAGATGAATTGGAAAAACAGTTGTCAGGCAAAAATACTCAGGTGATTTAAAAAGGGTAGCTTAACCCAATAGAAAAATTAAAATTTTCGTATCGCCATTTTCTATATTCATCCCCTTTTCTAAATAAATTATTGTAGTTAATATCAGGAATTTCCCATCCATTATTTTTTGCAATATCGGGCTTTTTAAATCTAAAGCCAAGGTCTAACCGAAGAATAGCGAACTTAAAATCAAATCTAAAACCTGTGCCTACATTTACACCTAACTGTTTGTAAAAGGTATTTAAATTAAACTGAAGACTATCCGGTGCGCCGGTAGGGTTGGTATTTCTAAAATTCCATACATTGCCGATATCGGTAAACAAAGCCCATTTTAACATCAGGGTATTTGGAATTATCTGAAAAAGATCCCGCCTGTATTCAGCATTTACTTCAAAGCGAATATCTCCTGTTCTATCGTTGGCAATTGTACTGGTAGATGATCCAAGCGGCCTTGCACCCGGGCCAATACCCCTGATGGGCCATCCTCGCATACTATTTGGTCCGCCGGAAAAATATTGTTTAAAAAATGGTAACGTAGCTGTATCATTATTTTCTAATGGAATACCAACACCCAAAAAAGCACGAAAAACCCTTGCCGATTTTGGATTGGTTATTGAAAAAGTATACTCGCCATCTACTTTAATAAATTGACGTAATTGTTTTTTGAACACACCTAATCTTCCTAATAACACACCAGACTCTTCAATATTTCCTGTGAAAATTCTTTGCCTGTTTGTGTGTTTTGGATTAACATGCGTAGAGGTGTAACTGTAGGCACTTCCAATAATCAAAGCCGTATTATACGAATAACGCAAATAGGGATTTTGTTGCAAAATTCTCGCAAAACTATCAGACTGATTGAAAAGGTAGGAGTATTCTATATTAGGAAATTTTATGGTGTTTTTTCTATTGATTTTATTACTCCACTGATTACCAAAAGCAATACCTACAGAAAAAAGATTAAAGAGGTCAATTCTTTTGGTGTAAGATGGATTGATATTGATAAAAGTTTGTTGTGATAATGGCCTGCCGTTATTTAACCATTTCTTGGGCAACAGTTTTATGGGCCCCAGCAAACGTGGAAAAATAATAGTATTAGTATAACTAAGTTCGTTTGAATTAATGATCCTGTTGGTATTTTGGGTATTTAAATTTAATTCAACTCCATACCTGATAGCATGGGTCATTTTAATTCCTTCTTTATGAATATTACGGTTTTGTAAAGAAAAATTAGTCGACAATCCTAACAGGTTACCGCCGTTAGTAATAGTTGCAGTATTTGAGTTACTGTTAACCGAATAACTAGCCTCTACATTAGCCTCGAATCCAAATTTTTTGGAAGGTATCATTTGCAGAATCATATCAAGTTTTCCCAGGCTGTCTTTTCTTTCAACTGTTTGAATATTTATATTTTGCCAAACACCGGTTTTTGAAAAATTACTAATTGTTTTTGAATAGCTTTCCTGGCTATATAGGTCTCCGGTTTTAAAATCCATATTTCGGATTAAAAAGACGTTGCGAAATAATTTTTTATGATACCGGATGTAGTAATTACTTTTTTTAGTAATCTCCTCTGTATAATTTGAATCAATGGTAGTTTGGCTGGCACTAATATCCGGGTAGATATATACTTTGTTGATGTGAAATTGTTGTAACCGGGTGCTATCAGCCTGTGGATTTAAAATCATCGCCAATTTAATGGTAGGCTTATTTCTTTTTTCATTGGCTTCAGCCAACAAACGAATATTTTCAAAGGGATCGTCCGAAATAGTTGTTAAAGATAAAATGGTAGTGTCGCCGGTAACTTTTAAATCATCCGGCGAAAATTTATAGTAACCATTATTCCGGTATAACTCAACCAGTCTTCCTATCTCTGTCTGTATCTCAGCTTTTGATACAGGAGCTCCTTTTTTTAAAAAAGATTCAGGAATACTTTTTAATGCCAGCTCCTGGAGCCCCTTTTTTTTCAATTTGTAAGCAATGGTATCAATAAGAGTAGGGTTGCCGGCATCAACAATATATTTAACAGTTACTCTTTGTTGCTTTCGCCACTTAGGAGGAAATGCCCAATTAAAAAAAGTACCTTTTACAGTATCAATGATAATACTGTCTTTAGCCTGGTAATAACCAAGGTGAAACATAGACCCAATCATGTTTCTTGCACTTTTATAAGTATAAAAAGTATCGTATACTGCCGGGCTGTTTATATAATGAAAGAAAAATAGAAAATCATTTCCGGTTACTTTAGCGCTATCTTCTAATTGGTCATACAAACGCTGAATGGCAATATTTTTATCATCTGAATTAAAACTACCTCCTTTGAGTTCGATAGAGGTTTTAAACAGAAAGGGTTTATTTTTTTGATACTTTCGTGGAATAGTGCAGGAAGACAGGATTAATGAGATGAAAAAAATATTCTTCAAACCATTCCAAAACTTTGTTTTTACAACCACACTAAACAATATATAAATTTTAAGAGAACAATGTTAAGCAAAACATATACCAAATATATCCAAAGTTTGCACCATAAAAAATTCAGGGATGCAGAGGATGTATTTATTGCCGAAGGTAGTAAAGTAGTAATGGAATTATTGCAATCACTTGTATTTTCATGTGAGCAGATTGTGGGTTTGGATAATTGGTTGGGTCAAAATGAAGCAATTATTCGTAAATATTACGCAGGTCCACTGCAGGTTGTTGAAGAATTTGAATTGGAAAAAGTATCCACACTAAGTACTCCAAACCAGGTGTTGGCTATTTTTAAGAAACTTCCGAAAGCTACGATTGCTGCAAAAGGTAAAGTAAGTCTGGCATTGGATACCATACAAGATCCTGGAAATCTTGGAACCATTATTCGTATTGCAGATTGGTTTGGTATACAATCTATTATTTGTTCGGAGCACTGCGCCGATATGTACAATGCTAAAGTGGTGCAAAGTACAATGGGCAGTTTAGGAAGAGTTCGTATTGAGTATACAAACTTGTTAAAGTGGTTAAAAAGAAATGATACCATAAAAATTTATGCTGCGGCTTTAAATGGCAAAACGGTGAGTGATTTAAAAGGGCTAACAGAAGGAATAATAGTTATTGGCAACGAATCGAAAGGCATCAGTGAAGAAATAATGGAATTATGTACCGAGCGAATTACGATTCCAAAAACAGGTGCAGCAGAATCATTGAATGCTGCCGTGGCAACTGGAATTATTTTATCGCATATATAAAATTAAAGCGAAGAGAAAAAATTACCTGAACTGAATTGCTTTAACCGGTTTAATTTTTTTAACCAATAGGGTAGGAATGATAAGGGTAGCAAAACAAATCGCCAATGTTATTAAATCAACCAATACCACCTGCCACCAAACCACATCTGCATTTGCCGATGCCATATAATACGCTTCTTCATCTAACTTAATAAAACCGGTTTTTTGTTGCAACCAGCAAATGCCCAAGCCAAAAAGGGTTCCCAGTAAAATGCCTGATACGGCAATTAAAGAAGTGTTGTAAAGAAATATTTTTTGTACAATCCAATCGCTTGCACCTACTGCTTTTAGTATGCCGGTCATTTTTGTTCTTTCTAAAACAATAATCAATAAACAGGTTATAAGGTTTACTATGGCTACTATCATCATTATACCTATCAGTATTAATTTGATTTTATTTTGCAATGCCAGCCAGTCAAAAATACCTCTGTACATTTCTTTTATTGTTTTACTGCTCCATCCCTGGGGGGTTAATTCTTTTATTAATGTGGCAACAGTATCTGTTTTTGTATAATCATTTAAAAAAATCTCATATCCACCTATCTGGTTAGGTTGCCAGTCGTTCATTCGTCTTATCAAATTAATATCGCAAATGCCAAATTGTTTATCATATTCATCAATGGATGTTTTAAAAATACCGGCCACCTGCAATTTTCTCGGGCGTTTGGTTCCATCTTCCTGAATAAAAAAAGAAAGCAATGTATCATTAACCTGCACATTTAATTGATTAGCGATGTAGGCTGAAATATTTATTTGCTTACTGTAACCGCTATCCGAAAAGGATACCCATTTACCCTGTTGTAGAAATGGATTCAACCTTGTAAAATTGAAAGAAGAATCAATACCTTTTAGTAAGATACTTTCTATATCTGTACCATAAGTTAATATAACCGATTTTGTTGCATAACGCTCTACTGTTTTAACCTGGGGTAATTTTTTTATTATTCTTTCTACTGTATCGTTGGCTATTATTGGATATTCTTCTGCAATACTTACACGATTTTCAATATCCTGCTGTACGTGTATGTGGCCCCAAAAACTAAAAATTTTATTGCTGATTACATTTTGAAAACCGTTTACAAAACTCAATGCCACTATCATTACCGCAACGCTGATAGCAGTGGCCCCAATAGCCAGCCGGATGATAAAACGAGAAAAAGTGTTTTGCCTGTTAAAGGCAATTCGCTTGGCAATAAAGGCTGATATATTCAATCGGCATAATTTTGGTATCTTTCAAAAGTAAATATTTTAATAACTACATGCATATTTTTAAATCGATTATTGCCGCAGTTGTTTTGTTATTGATACAACAATCAATTACAGCCCAGATAAATCCAGATGCCACTTATGATCCCAATGTTCATACTGTTCGCTTTCATTCTTATGGCGACCAGGAGTCCATGGCTATATACAAACTCAACAGCACCGACAGGGTAGAGTTGCATTTTGATGATATTGAAACAAGGGTTAAAAGTTATTATTACACCTACCAGTTATGCGATTATAACTGGCAGCCGGTAAACGTAAGCCCGTTTGATTTTATAAAAGGATTTACACAACAAAGAATTACCAATTACCGTTTTTCTTCAATAGCTTACACAAGGTACATACATTACCAGGCCATACTGCCCGAATTAAATAGTTTACCAACAAAAAGCGGTAATTATTTATTAAAAGTTTTTTTGGATGGCGATACCAGCAAATTAGTTTTTACGAGAGCCTTGCTGGTGCTTGATTCCAGGTCAAGTATTTCTGCACAGGTAGTACAACCCTTTACGCCGGATACTTACAAAACACATCAACACATAAAGTTTGTAGTAAACCTTGAAGGATTAAATACTTCCAATGCAAGCCAGCAGGTTAAAGTGGTGGTATTGCAAAATAGCAGGTGGGATAATGCACAGGGAAATGTGTTTCCTACTTTTATACGGAACAATTCTTTGGAGTACAGCAATGAAAATAGCTTTGTATTTGAGGCGGGAAAAGAATGGCGCTGGCTCGACCTGAGGAGTTTTAGTTTATTGAGTGAACGGGTTGACAGTGCCAATGTTAAAAGAACAGATATTTATGTAAAACCAGATATCGACAGAAATGCACAGCGGTACATCTATTATCCTGATTTGGATGGAAAGTATCTTGTAACAACTTATGAAAGTATAAACCCTTACTGGCAGGGAGACTATGCCAAAATTCATTTCAACTTTGTAACTCCTTCCCAAACACCCTATGTTGGTAAAGATCTTTATTTAATTGGTCAGTTAACCGATTATCGTTTGACCGATAAAAATAAAATGCAATTCAATACAGAAAAAGGGAAGTATGAAAATACTCAATATTTAAAACAAGGTTATTATAGTTACAGCTACATGCTGGTTGATAAAAGCGATGCCTCAAAAAGGAGTTATCTGGAAGGAAATTATTGGGAAACTGAAAATAATTATACCATATTGGTTTACTATAAATCCTTTACAGATCAGGCAGATCAACTGATTGGTGTTTCTAAAATAAATACCAGAAGTGACAGGCCCGGATTCAGTTTTTAAGCACTATCTAATAGTAGATAAAATTGTTTATTAAAGTTGTTTTAATGATTGCTTGTAATTAAATATGCGGGACTATCTTTAAAAGGAGGGTGGTAAAATAAAAAATGGACAAAACGATAAAGCAATCGATTTGTCCATTTTTGTGACCTGGATTGGATTCGAACCAATGACCCTCAGCTTAGAAGGCTGATGCTCTATCCAGCTGAGCTACCAAGTCTTAATTTTTGCAAATATAGGATAAATCATTTTCTACTTTTGGCAGTTTTAAAATAAAAAGCAGATTTATGGCAAAGTAATTGTATCGTATACTTTTCTAACACGTAATTAGAATGATTGTTATATATTTGCGAAATTATTTTAAAAATTAATAATTGAATCAATCGTATCATATTCTTTTATTGATTACTCTTAACTAAAAAAAATATTATGATTATGAAAAAGCTAACAGCCGTATTAATTATTATTTGTTTGGCTCAGGTTTCAATAGCCCAGAATTATGGTGGTCCCAAAAAAGGATCTGCCGTAGGATTTAGTGGAAACTTAGTAGATTTCTCCGCCTCAATTCCTAAAGTAGGTAAAGTAGACCCTGGTTTTTCAGTTATGTACTGGCATGGATTGTCAAGTCACATTGATTACTCTGTACGTTATAATGGATTATTCACAGAATATGCTAAAAAAGCAGACGTTCAAAATAAATATACCAACGAATTTGAAGGATCACTTCATGCGAGGGTTTTAGCAAACAATCATTTGTTTAACCCATTTGCTACAGCAGGTATTGGTATTGGTAGTTATGGACAAGGTGTTTGGGCTCCATATGTTCCATTGGGCCTTGGTTTACAGGTAAATTTAAATAACGAAGGTTATCTTTTTTTACAAGGTAATTACAGAGCAAGCCTTTCCTCTGCTAAATTAGACAACAATACTTTTTATTCTTTAGGATTTGCACAAAGTATCAGAAGTACAGAAGCATTTGTTCCAGCACCATTACCGGTAGTGCCAGTTGCTCCTGTGGTTGTTGACAGAGATAATGATGGGGTATTAGATGCAGATGACGCTTGTCCTGATGTTGCTGGTGTTGCAGCTTTAAAAGGTTGCCCTGATGCTGACGGAGATGGTATTACTGATGCCAATGATAAATGCCCTACTGTTGCTGGTTTAGCAAAATACCAGGGTTGTCCAATACCTGATACTGATGGAGATGGTATTAATGACGAAGAAGATAAATGCCCAACTGTTGCCGGTGTTGCCAGGTATCAGGGTTGTCCAATACCAGATACAGATGGTGATGGTGTTAATGATGAAGAAGATAAATGTCCTTCCGAAAAAGGAACTGTTGAAAACCACGGTTGCCCTGTTTTAGCAGATTATTCTTTCAACGCTGACAATGTTCAGTTTCTTTCAGGAAAAGCTGCTTTAACTAAAAAAGCTATGACTGAACTTGATAAGGGTGTTGCAATTTTAAAAGATCATGCAGCATTAAACGTTAAAATAAATGGCTACACTGATAATACAGGTAAAGCAGCAACTAACCTGGTTCTTTCCCAGAAAAGAGCAGACGCTGTGAAGGCTTATCTTGTTAAAAAAGGAATTAGTGCAGATCGTTTAACAGCTACTGGTTTCGGAGTTGAAAATCCGGTTGCTGATAACAAAACGCTGGCAGGTCGTGCAAAAAATAGAAGAGTTGAGTTCGTTGGAAACAACTAACATCTAATAAAATACAGATAAAAAAAGTCCCCGATTCAATCGGGGATTTTTTTTATCTCATAATATCGGTTAGCAATACACGCTAAAAATTGTCCATTGAAAAAAGTTTCTTTTTTTAACCATCCCCATTGGTGTTTTTTTATGCCTGCCATTTATTTCATTTGTTCTTCAACATCAATATCCTCTTCCGCTTCTTTCTATTTGCAAAAATGACTATTTATTAGTTTTCAAATTCTTTTTCATCTTTTTGATTGCGAATTACCGGAAAACAATTAATGCGATTAAAGCAATGCCTGCAGGTATTAATATTGCCCCGTTCATAAACCTAATTTTCTTAAAGGTAAAATAATCAGGCTATTTGCAATAGTAACTCTTTCCATCTGGCGAAAGCTGTGTACTATGTGAAAGAAATAGTACCAGGTGCAACAATAAGGTGATGGTGTTTCGGAAAGTTTTCAGTGTAGGCAGGGTGCTAATTTTTATTATTAAGGAGTTGCTGAATTAAAGAGCAGTATCACAAGAGGGTGCAGGAGACTGAACAACTGCGCCTGAGGAAAACACTGCACCACGGGAAACGTTTTCGTTATGAGAGGGATACAAACTATAGTAGAAAATCGGAATTAAAAACGTACATTTATTTTACCTGTTTGCCAACAGTCTCAAAAATTTCAATTAGCATTTTTAGTTTCCCATAAAGCTATTATAATGATCAACATTGCCACTAACAATAAGCCGTATGCAGTTGATACAAGTTCATCGATACAATTGTTATGGGGTAATGGGGATACTATTGAATTAACAGGAACAAAATTATGGCTGCAATACAATTACTTTTTGAAAAGCCCTAGCCAGCAAATGCAAATATTGACAACCCCATGGCTGGCAACTTTTGCAGCTGCGGCACTTATCAATGCATTCAAAAAGCGATACATCTTGCTGCACCTAATAAAAAAACTATTTTAAAATGAAACAAGCTATCAACGTTAACCGCAGAAATTTTATTAAAACCAGCACCTTGCTTGGTGGGGGTCTAGTAATTTCTTTTATCCTGCCGGCTGGCATTAAACGTCTTGCTTTTATCGAGGCACCATCAATAGTATTTACACCAAATGCTTTCCTTCGTATTGGTACAGATGGCAGTGTGCAAATTATTCTTTCTAAGGTGGAAATGGGACAGGGTATATGGACAACCTTGCCTATGTTGATTGCTGAAGAATTAGACTGTGACTGGTCCAGCATAAAAGTAGAACACAGCCCGGTAGGGAAGGAATATACACATACGTTTATTCCTACCCAGGGTACCTTTGGATCAACTTCAACTGTTTCGGAATTTGACCGTTACCGGCAGGCGGGTGCTGTAGCCCGAACCATGCTGGTGGAAGCTGCTGCAAAAAGGCTTGGAGTGCCGGCCAGCACATGCCGCACTGAAAATGGTTTTGTAATTGCCGGTGATAAGCGTGTTGGCTATGGCGAGGTATCGGATGATGCTTCAAAACTACCGGTGCCATCAGTAACTTTAAGAGAACCTAAAGATTGGAAATTAATTGGGAAATCTCAGCCACGTTTAGATAGTCCTGAGAAGGTAAACGGGAAAGCAATTTTTGGTATTGACATTCAGTTTCCCGATTTATTGACAGCAGTAGTTGCCCGTTCACCAGTGTTTGGAGGGAAAGTAAAATCGTTTAATGCGGCAAAGGCTAAAGCAATCAATGGCGTTATTGAAATTATTCAAATCCCTTCCGGTATTGCTGTTATTGCAAACAATTACTGGGCTGCAAAACTTGGCCGTGATGCACTAAAAATAGAATGGAACTTTGGTGCAAATGCAACTTTAGATAGCAAACAACAGTTGGAAGCCTATAGGAAACTGGCAAAAACAAAGGGAAAATCAGCGCAACAAAAAGGCGATGTAATAACTGCTTTAACCAAGGCCGTAAAAACAGTTACTGCGGAGTTTGCGTTTCCATACCTTGCTCACGCAATGATGGAGCCATTGAATTGTACGGTAAAAATCAGCAGCGATAAGTGTGAAATATGGGCCGGTACACAGATACCTTCCAATGACCAGGCGGCGGCTGCCAAACTGCTAAACTTTAAGCCCGAACAAGTGGTGATTAGCACACCATTTCTTGGAGGTGGTTTTGGCAGAAGGGGTGCGCTTAATTGTGACTGGGTTATTGAAGCAGTAACGCTTGCTAAAGCCAGCGGTAAGTTTATTAAATTGGTATGGTCAAGGGAAGATGATATTAGTGGGGGATACTATCGGCCAAGTTATTTACATCATGTTGTTATCGGTATGGATTCCAGTGGATTTCCCATAGCATGGCAACACCGTGTTGTAGGACAATCAGTTTTCAGCAATACGCCGTTTGGGGGAGATTTAGAAATTGACGATAGTTCAGTGGAGGGAATTAAAGGGTCTCCTTACCTGGAGTCGGTTCCAGATCATTCTGTTGAATTACATACAACTAAAAATGATATTCCAGTTCAGCCTTGGCGGTCTGTGGGAAAATCACACACCTGCTTTGTAATGGAAACGCTAATTGATGAAATTGCTTTTGCCGGCGGAAAAGACCCCATAGCATACAGGCGAATTTTACTAAAAAATTATCCCCGCCATTTAGCTGTGCTTAACCTTGCTGCCGAAAAGGCAAAATGGAATACCCCTTTACCAAAAGGAAGGTTTAGAGGTGTTGCATTAAATGAAGGAAACGGCAGTTATGTGGCACAAATAGTAGAGTTATCGATTGATAAAAAAAAGATTCAGGTACACCGTGTTGTTTGTGCCATTGATTGCGGCGTAGCCGTAAACCCTGATGGTGTAAAGGCACAGATGGAAAGTTGTATTGTTTATGGGCTCACTGCAGCACTTTATGGTGAGATAACGCTGGAGAAAGGACAAGTGAAGCAGCGTAATTTTAAT
>JANXSR010000099.1 GCA_025352625.1 Ferruginibacter sp. | reverse complement strand
GTGTCTTTCGGGTCAAAATTATCCAGTGCTTTCATTTCTTCCACAGGGCCATTTACAAATTTAACGCCTTTAACAAACCAGCAATTTCCCAGGGCCTGCATATTAATTTGGGTAGTGGTATTATCTCCTTTTTGATTTTGTTGAATAATGTATTTTGTATTCAACATATTTAACACACTAAGGTTAGGCTGGTTACTCAATTGATAGGTGATAAGGTCGTCAAAAATACCCAGCTTGGCAGGATGGTATCCCCCAATAGATTTGTGGAAATAGGAAGTTTTTGCTTCCTGAAACGGATCACCGCCCGTTACATTAAATACCCTGAAATTAGGGTCTTTATCTTTTAAAATTAGCTTATCGGCATCACTTTCCGGAAACTCGTTGGCATGATATTTTTCTGCATTGTCAAAAGTTTTTTCATTGATATAATGCATATCAAATGGAATTAAATCAAACAGGGTTAACAATGGCAAACCTATCAGAAGAATCAACGCATTTACTTTTTTGTATACAAACAAGCCAATCAAAACAATGGTAAGGCCAACAAAAAGCAACGAATGTAAAATGTCATTACCAAAAAAAGATTGCCGGTCTTTACGTAATGCAGTAACAACAGCTTTGGCAACCTTGGTATCACCTTTGCTCTGCTGTAAAAAATTCTCATACACCCTGTTATCAACCTGTGGCTCAAATTTCTGGTTGATCTCTTCCATTTTATTATTAACGGAACTATCAGCGGCAGCCATAGCTGCATTAACAGCAATGGTTCTTTCTTTATTCTCTTTACTATAGTCAACGGTAAAATAAAGGATTGCTGCGATTGCAAAAATACCAGCCATAGTAAACACACTTAACCTTAATTTTTTTATTAAAAGCGCATCATCATTGTCGAGTATTTTTTGTGTGGCCAGCACTGCCATAATGGGAAACAATATTTGTGGAATAACGAGTGCCATTTCCGGCGTTCTGAATTTATTGTAAAGCGGCAGGTAGTCGAATAAAAAATTATTGATGGCAGGAAAATTTTTACCCATTGCAAGTATAATTCCAACTACACTTGCTGTTAGTATCCACCATTTGTGTTTACTATCCAGTACAAATAACCCCAAAATAAATAAAAAACAAATAGATGCCCCAAGATAAACAGACCCCACTGTAAAGGGCTTATCACCCCAATAAACACTGCCGGAAAGATTCATAGCTATATTACCAGCCTGGTCTTCAGGAACATTTAATTTTTCTTGTAAGTAGGTGCTCACATTGGATGTTTCTGAAAGTTTTGGAAAAATACTGTACTCCTCATCCCGTTGGCTAAAATGGCTGCCATAGCCAGTTATACCCGGAAATAATAAACTCAATGATTCCATTTTACCATAACTCCATTGAAAGGCATATTCCCTTGTAAGGCCGGTAGTTTTATTTTTATTAATGGTGTTGGTTTTACTATCTACTCTGTTATCCATTACCAGTTGCCCGCCACGCTTACTATATTTTGCATAATCCATAACAGGCAATAACAGTATAGCATTAATCATAACACCAATCAATGCTGCACCCAATGCAAGTGGCAATGCTTTTACAAGATGGTTGGTATCTTTTTCCTTTATCCATTTAACTGCAAAAAAGAGGGTCATTATGGCAATTATAATTAACGTGTAATAGCTGATTTGCTGGTGATTCTGCATCAGGTGCATGGTAGCAAACAGCGCCGTTAACACAAAGCCGCTAATATATTTTTTATCAAATAGTAAAATGATACCGCCAATTAATGCAGGGGCATATGCCAATGCAAGTAATTCTGTATCATGACCGGCAGCGGCCAATATGGGATTAAAACTGCTAAAGGCAAATGCCAGTGCACCAAGAATGGCAACGTAAGGTCTTATCCTAAAACAGATGCATAAAAAATAAAAACTGATACAACTTAAAAAGAAAAAATTAAGCGGTTTAGGTAACCATAATTGAAAAAACTTATCTACTGTTAACAACGGGGAATAAGCACCTTCATAAATAATATTGTAGGCAGGCATACCACCAAACATACTGGTTACCCATAATGGATAAACGCCATGAGCCTCCCTGTATAGAACACTTTGGTGCTTCATGGCATCTGCCTGCGCATAATCGCTCTGTTGCATTACAACCCCAGACTCAAGCGCAGGCTTGCAAAAAATTACCGTTACCAATAAAAAAACCACTATGGCAATAACATGTGGTAATAACTTTTTAAAATTAAAATTCTTCATGAAGCGTTTTGATTATGAGGCAGCAAATTAGTTTAAATATTTTAAGCAAAAAAGCGGCACTTGTAAAGCGCCGCTTTTAATATAGAAAAATATTGTCCGGGCTAAGAAGCCACGTGGAACTTCAGTGGCGTCGCACACTTTTGCGACATACTTTCATGCGGCTTTAACCGTAGCAAAGATGAACGATTGAAAAACTTCACAGTTAAATCAGCGTCTCCAAATACCCCCCCTTTAGGGAATGGAGGTTATTGCCCGTTTGCACCTTGTTGACTATTTTGTAAGTTCTCCATTTCACCCTTTAAATTCTTTCTTTTAAACAAACTGGCATCAATTTTACCAAAACGCCAGTTAAAGTTCAACCGCAATACCTGTGGATCTCTGCGGCGATCGTAATCCTGTACAAAATACTGAGATTCTGAATGGGTGCTGTTAAGCCTTGTTCTAAAAATATCACTAAACTGCAATGTTAAGGATGCGGCATTGTTCTTTAAAAAATCTTTTCTGATAGCGATGTCGGCTCCATACAATGGTTTTATATAACCTTGTGCAGAAGGCAGGTTACCACCGCCAAACATTGGGCCGCGGCCGCCACCACCACCGCTGTTAGGTGATACCAGTGTTTTAGCCTGGTAATCGCCACTTAATTGGATAGAATAATTTTTAGGCAATTTGAAATTGTTATTTATTTTAGCAAACCAGCTAAACTGGCTGTTGTCTGTGCCACCTGTTATATTGCCCGCTTTAATGGTAGCATTAAATAAATTCAGGTTAGAGGTAAGATCCCACCATTTGGTTATTTTGTCTTTACTTGTAAGTTCCAAACCATAAGTATAACTCCTGGATGCATTGGCGTAAGAACTAATAATAATACTATCTATTTTATCAGGATTGGGATTTTTGTCTTTGTACTGGTTTCTTGCAATCAGGTTTTCTGTATTCTTAAAATAGGCAGATGCTAAAAAATTATGGCCATTGCTAATTTGGTTTTGATACCCCAGTTCCATTAAATTGGTAAACTCAGGTATTAGGTCAGGGTTTCCTTTGGTTATATTTAACGAATCTGTATAATCAATAAAAGGAATTAGTTGAAAGAAATTGGGGCGATTAATTTTTCGGGAATAGTTAACCTGTAAATCTTCTTTGTCACTTAGTTTATAAGTAACAAAAGCACTGGGGAATAAGCTAAACGGATAGCTGTTCGAAAATTTTTGCCCGGTTGTAATCAGCGTTCCATCGTATTTTGAACTTTCAATTCTTAACCCCACATTGTAACTGAATTTTTTAATTTGCTGCGAATAAGTTGCGTAAGCTGCAAGTACCCGGTCTTTAAACTGATAACGGTTATTGAGAGATGGTAAAGAAATATAATTGCCATTGGGATCTTTTATAAAATTATCGTTGAAGCTTGAAAAATTGCGGATGGCAATTCTTGCACCGGCTTCTATCTTCATTGTTTTGGTTATTGGATTAGCAAAATCTGTTTGTGCCGTAAAGAACTTTGTGGTGCCACCACCAAGCGAGCGCTGGTTTTGCACCGGTGCTTTTGGAAATGTATTGGTATAAAAATATTGCGTGGCAAAATCATTTAGGTTATCATTTTTACTGTAATTGTAATTTAAATCACCACTAATGTCTTTATTGGGTTTTGTAAAATTGTGTTTAAAGCTTAAAGTAGTTCCTATATTTTTAAAGTTATTGGTGCTGTTGCTGCTACGGTTGCCATAATCAGAATTAACATGCGTTACGTAGTCTGTATCTCTTGCAATATTTATATAATCGTTGTTTTTAAACTGCCCCCGGCTGTAATTGCCTGATAAGGAAAGGGTATTTCTATTATCAATCAAATAATCCATGCCAAGGCGACCAAAACCAAATACCCCTTTACCGATTGGTCCGTTGGTTTGTGTAAGGTAAGCGGTTGTACTATCATTAATAAAATCCTGCCTTGTAGTGTATACAGTACTGATACTTTTTCTAAAACCAACCTGGCCACTTGCAAAAACGTTTATTTTACCTTGCTTAACATTAATATCTCCACCAAATCCTGGTTTACCCCGGCTATCAATGCTTGCCCTCACATTACCATTGTATCCAGCTTTACGGTTCTTTTTTAAAACGATATTCAAAATGCCTGAACCACCACCTGATGCATCAAATTTTGCAGATGGGTTAGTAATTATTTCTACTGTTGAAATGGCATCGGCGGGTATTTGTTCCAATGTCATGGTGGTTGGTCTGCCGTCTACAAATATTTGCGGTGCTGCATTGCGTAGGGTAACATTGCCATCAATATCAACATTAACACTTGGAACATTTTTCATTACATCTACAGCAGTACCACCTGTGCTGGTTATATTTTTTTCTACGTTAAAAATTTTACGGTCAATACTCATAGTAAGCAAAGCCTTACTGGAAGTAACTGTTACATCCTGCAACTGCTGTGCATCTGTTTCCATTTTAATATTGCCAAGATCTTTATCAATGCCACTCAGCAAACTGGTGTAGTCACCATTTTTTGCGCCCTGCATATTAATTTCAAAGGCGGCCTTTTGTTCGATGCTTTTGTAACCGATAGCAGAGATTTTTAATTTGTAAGCCGCCATTACAGGCAGATTTTCCAAACTAAATTCTCCTTTTTTTGTGGTAAGCATGCCAGATACCATTACATCTTTTCTTTTTTTTGTAACCGTATCTAATTTGTTTTGTATTAATTGTATGGATGCAGCGTCAATAGGTTTATTGGTGGCAGCATCAATTATTTTCCCATAAAAATGGCCCATATTCATATTTTGTCCTCCGCGGTTACCCCCGCCAGCGCCGGGATACTGGGCATATATCGTTGTACTGGTAATTAAAAGAATAGCGCAAAATAGGAAGTAATTAACTTTTATAGTCATGGTATAGAATTAAAGATTTAATTATTGTTAAACCAAAGTTCTCCGATAATGTTTATAAAAAAGCACAGTAATTGATGAATGGTAACAGGAGAGTTTTTTCCTTTACTTATTTAGTAAAAATAGCTACAGCTATTTCTATCAGCCCAATAATAAATCCAAAAAAGCCACCCACAAATTCAAGAAATGTAAACTCTTTTTTGGTTATTTGGTTTAAGATATCTTCTAATTTTTGAGTAGAGAATGAAGCCACTTTTTCGGTTACAATTTTTTCAAGATCAAGATCTTTTTCCAGCTTTGCCATGTAGCCTTTCATCAACACGGGGAAAAGACTTTCCAATTCAAGTAAAAAAGCATCTTTTAATTGCAGGATTGTTTTTTCGCCTATCAGCATTGATAACATTGGAAATACATCTTTTAATTTATTTCGTAAAAAGTTATCAATATGATGTTCAATATCCGGCCTTAGCTTTTGGAGATTTTCAGGGTTGGTAACTTTTTGTTCTATTTCATCAAAACTCAATAGTTCTTTGCCAACCACCTGCCCCAGCTTTTCTGCAATCAACCGTTGGTTTTTTGGAAAAATCCCCTGGATAGTAAGTCCTAATATTTTGATAGGCTTTCTTGGATGAAAAAGCATTTTGATGGCTATCCATGTAGTAATCCATCCTGTAAATGTTGACAATAAAACGGTAATGATATAGCCTGTCCAGTTCATATTTTAATTTGGAGTGCAAAGAAACAAAAATATTAAGCAATATGGTTCATAAACTCTTTTAAAGATGCTGTTGATTATTACTTTTAAACCATATTTAAAGCCCGTATTCCACATTGCAAAGCATCATTAAAATAAAATAAAGGAAAACTTTAAATGTAATTTTGAAGGAGAATAGTTTTTTGCTATTTTTGCCGTCCAATAAAAACGGTAGTCGTAGCTCAGTTGGTTAGAGCATCAGATTGTGATTCTGAGGGTCGGGGGTTCGAGCCCCCTCGATTACCCCAAGAGGGCAAAGCAGGAAATTCCTGTTTTTGCCCTCTTTTTTATGACTAATAAATTATTATGCAACCATGCAACAACAGGCAAAATGAAATATAAGAGACAATATACTTTTTTAGGACTTCTTGTTGCAATGCTTTTTTTTGCATCCTGCAGCAAGAAAGATACAGTTGCTGCTTCACAACTATCCGTGTCTTCTTCTGAAGAATTGTTTACTGCAGATGGGGGAGCATCAGAAGTAACGGTATCCAGTAATGTAAAATGGAGCATCAGCAATTCCGCAGCATGGTGTGCAGCCAACGCTTCATCAACAGATGGCAATGGAAAGATTTCTTTGAATGTTCAGTCCAATCCAGCCACCAGCGAACGTTCTGTTGTGATTTCAGTTACTGCAGCAAGTATTTCGAAAGAAATAAAAGTGAGGCAATTAGGTAAGGCAATTTCAGATAGTATTCCGGCTGATGCAACCGGCATGAGCAGCAACGCTGTTCAATTAGCTGCGAAGATCAAATTGGGATTAAACATCGGGAATACCCTTGAAGCCATTGGAAGTGAAACCGCATGGGGCAATCCAAAAGTTACAAAGGCCTTTATTGATCTTGCTAAACAAAGTGGGTTTAATGCTATAAGAATACCTTGCTCCTGGGATCAATACTCAAATGCCTCAGCTCAAATAAAAGCGGAGTGGCTTACCCGTGTTAAAGAAGTAGTGCAGTATTGTATTGATGATGGTGTGTATGCCATCCTCAACATTCATTGGGACGGCGGCTGGCTTGAAAACAATTGTACAACGGCCAAACAGGATGCAGTTAACAGTAAGCAAAAAGCATTCTGGAAACAAATAGCTGCTACCATGCGTGATTTTGATGAGCATTTACTTTTTGCTAGCGCTAATGAACCAAATGTTGATAATGCACAACAGATGGCTGTTTTATTATCCTATCACCAAACTTTTATAGATGCAGTTCGTTCAACCGGTGGGCGAAATGCTTATCGTGTGTTGGTTGTACAAGGTCCATCAACCGACATCGATAAAACAAACACCTTAATGAATACACTTCCTGTTGACCGTGTTGGCAACCGCATGATGGTGGAGGTGCACTACTATTCACCATATCAATTTTGTTTGATGACCGAAGATGCATCGTGGGGTAAGATGTTTTACTATTGGGGAAATGGGTATCATTCTGCTACCGATCCTTCACGTAATGCTAACTGGGGAGAAGAAACTTATGTTGATGATGAATTCAGAAAAATGAAAACGCAATTCGTAGACAAAGGCATTCCTGTGGTGTTAGGTGAATTTGATGCGATGCACCGTAGTTCACTTACTGGCGATGCACTAACGCTCCATCTTGCATCAAGGGCGTATTATTTGAAGTATGTTACAAAGCAGGCAAAGGCGAATGGTATTCTTCCTTTTTACTGGGATACCGGAGGACTTTTGAGCAGGCAAAATAATACAGTATTGGATCAGCAGGCACTGACTGGGTTGCTTGAAGGAGCCCAGTAAAAAGGGTGTGCTTAATAAAATTCAGAGCGAAATAAAAATTTTGAATTCCATTACAATAACCTTAAAAATGAAAAATCTAGCAAACTAATCTTACGGCATTTTTGCTTGTCATTATCATGGACACTATGATTTTCTGCAAAAAAGAATAATAGAATTTATCATAAAACAGCACAGGACAGGATCCCGCTGCCGCTGTTTCTGGTGGGATACCGGCGGCCTCATAAGCAGGAACAACTACACGGTTTTGGATCAACGAACACTCATTGCTCTGATACACGGCGCACAGTAGTAGTTAATAAAAAAAGGTTGAGGTAGATAGAAAATTTGATTCTCATAAAACCTTAATTCATTTAACTGAAAAGAAATTAAGTGATCATTTTTAGTCTCAGCAGAATCGTTCACGGGCAATATTTCCATAGTACACGCTTTTACTTTTTTAAAATCGTACAGAATATTTTTTTGCATACTTTTAAATACGCAACTATACATTTAAATAATTGACCTAATGCCAGTGAAAAGAAGAACATTAATCAAATTTTTGACCAAATGAAAATGGATTGATGGTCTCTTTACCCCAAAAACTTTCGATGAATTACCGTATGAAAATGTGATTAAAATTCTTTTATAGTAACATCAACTTCATAGCCTGCAAAGGTGATGAACTGTACAACTTCTATTTAGTAATCAATGTAATGCTCAATAATGAAAAAACTAATTGCTGTTTTCTGTCTGTTGTTTGTGATAAAACACATCAATGCTCAGCCCAAAAAATTCGACAACATACTTTATGGTGTTGCCTACTATAACGAATACATGCCTTATGAACGTCTTGACAAGGACATCCAGATGATGAAGGATGCGGGCATCTCTGTTGTTCGGCTTGGTGAATCATCCTGGGGCTTGTTTGAACCACAGGAAGGCCATTTTGAATTTGCGTGGATGGATCGCATTATCGACAAAATGCATAAAGCCGGAATTAAAGTGATATTTGGTACACCCACTTATGCTATTCCTGCGTGGTTGGGTGTAAAGTATCCTGATGTTTTTGTAGAGCGTATTGACGGTTCTAAAAGCAGTTACGGCATCAGGCAGAATTTTGACATCACCAATGCTGCTTATCTTTTTTACAGTGAAAGAATCATTCGCAAATTATTGGAACATTATGCAAAACATCCTGCCATCATCGGTTACCAGGTAGATAATGAAACCACGAATTATGGTGCCGCTAATCCAGATTACTTCCGCAGTTTTGTTGACTACATGAAGGAGAAATACAAAACCACTGATTCGCTGAATAAATTATGGGGATTGAATTATTGGGGAATGAGATTGAATGGATGGGACGAATTTCCAACAAGAAAAAGCGCCACCAATCCATCCTATAAATTAGAGTGGGACAGGTTTGGGCAGAAAGTGCCTGCTGATTTTTTAACCTGGCAGGCAAACATTGTGAGCGAATACAAACGCCCCGATCAATTTATTACGCATTGCTTTATGCCCTGGCTCACCAGCATTGATCAATATGCAGCGAACAAAAAACTGGATATGCCTGCACTGAATGTTTATCATGGAAGCCAGAATGATGTTACCGGCGAAGATGTAATGTGGGCTGATGATTTTTACCGCAGTGTGAAAAAAACAAATCACATTATTACAGAAACCAATGCGCAGGCAATAGGGTGGGATTCAAAAGGACAATATCCTCCATTCGATGGGCAGGGAAGATTGTTCGTGTATTCGCACATTGCAAGTGGTGCCAATATGGTGGCGTATTGGCACTGGCATTCCAATCACTACGGGCAGGAAACTTATTGGAAAGGAGTACTGGGGCATGATCTGGAACCAAACCGTTTTTATAATGAAGTAAGCCAGACAGCGCATGAATTGCAGAAGATAGGACCAAAGCTGGTTAACTTAAAAATCAAAAACAAAGTAGCAGTGTTGTACAGTCGTGAATCGGATTTTGGATTAAGTTACATGCCTTTTAAAAATGGCAATGCATATTTGGATGTAGTGCGGCAAATGCACCGGGCCGCTTTTAGAAATAATCTCGGGGTTGATTTTGTACTGGCTGAAAATGTTGATTTTACCGGTTATCAAATTTTGTTCGTACCTCCATTGTATATTGCCACCGATGCTTTATTGAAAAAGATTGCTGACTTTGTTGAAAATGGTGGTCATGTGATTATGTCTGTGAAAAGTGGATTTTGTGATGAGAACTCCGTTGTTCGCAACACAAAAGCACCTGGCCCATTAAGAAAAGCTGCGGGATTTTATTACCAGGAATTCTCAAGTATAAAATCACTTTCTCTTCGGGATGATCCGTTTAAAGTGGGCAATGAAAAAAACAAAGCAACGGATTGGGCTGAGTTTATCATTCCTGAAACTGCAAAAACATTGGCGAGTTATGACGACCCTTTCTTCGGAAAATATCCTGCCATCACTGAAAACAAATTTGGTAAAGGAAGTTTTATTTATGAAGGAAGCCTTGTGTCTGATGAAATTCAAACAAAAATTGTTGCTGATAAAGCAAAAGAAATTGGATTGATGGGTGATAACCAATTAACCTATCCAATTGTAATGAGGAACGGAACAAATGACCAGGGTAAAACCATTCGTTATTATTTGAATTATTCAGGCAAGGAACAATACGTGCTTTACAATTTTGGCAAGGGAACAGATTTACTTACCAACAAAGCTTTAAAAAAAGGCGACAGCTTTATATTGAAAGCCTGGGATATTTTTATTGTAGAGGAATAATTTATAGCCTGATTTCGATAGTATTTTACAGAGAACAAAATTTCAAGACAGATTATAAAAATTGGCGGGGGTAGTGACTTTATTGGCCTGAATAAAATAAAAACACCTGCTTTGTTTAATAACAGAATCGTTGCATAAAAGGATAACTTTAAGGTGTACAATTAAGTTAGTAATGTATCAGAAGGAAAATAAAACAGTATCGTACCATGCATAATATTTAAAAAACACAAGACATGAAGAAAGCATTATTCATTATTTTTCTCCTGGCATCGGTCATTGGGTTTTCGCAAAGCAAGGACGGCTTAAAATTGTGGTACAATGCGCCTTCCGGTAAAACATGGGAGAACGCATTGCCCATTGGCAATGGCAGGCTGGGCGCAATGATTTATGGCAATGTAGATACTGAAACAGTTCAGTTAAATGAACATACCCTATGGAGCGGAAGCCCTAACCGCAATGATAA
>JANXSR010000039.1 GCA_025352625.1 Ferruginibacter sp. | reverse complement strand
ACTGCCGGATTGGTTGCATCCAACGCATACCAGGGAGCTAAACGCCAGCCACCAAAAGTTACTTTATCACTTCGCAACGGGTTGCCGGAAGTATCTTTTACCAACCAATCACGGTGAGCTTTAAAAATGCTGGAGTTACTGTCGCAGATAAAAGGTGCCACCCATATGGCGGGATCAAAGCCAGCCGCGGTAATTTCTTTTAGCACCGCTTTAATACTGCCTCCAAAATAATTGCCTGTCTCCAGCCAATCGCCCATGTGCGGCTGATAACCATCATCCAGCTGAATGTATTTTAACTGTGGAATGTTTTTCTTTATGTAAGCCAGATGATCCGTTATATTTTTCGCAGTTACATCAGGGCCAAAGCAATACCAGGAGCACCAGCCTGCAGGCTCCTTTTTAGTTTTTAACCGGTGATGGAAATGATTGATGCGTTCAGCAAAGCGGGCAGTAAGTTCATCCACAGTTTTACCCTGTAGCAACGAAAATTCTTCCAGCTGAACAGAGGCACCGGGCTGCAACAATATATTCTCCATGTCTGTAACCACTTTAACGGTATCGGCAGACAAATAAAATTTTCCAATAAAACGAAAGGAAGAATTAAAGCCCATCAATAATTCATTACCCCCTGTCAAATGCAGCACCAGCAAATTGTACACTGCTTTATACCCTTTAGGCTGAGACAATTTATAATGACCATTGTCATCGTAGCCACCAACCAATTTTGGCGAAGCCAGTGTGCCTCGGTACTGGCTAAGCATTTGAAAACCTTCTGCATATAACGAAGTATTTGGATCGAAAATGTGGCCGATATTTATCATTACCACTTCTTTTATACTCGTAACTGCTTTCCCGCTATTGTGTAGAGTTGTTGTACAAAAATTACCGCTCCATTTTCGTTGTACCGTTATATCAGTTGATATAGTACCGTCGGTTAAAATCACTGTTGCCGGACTTTGCTTTATTGCTGCTACAATCTTTGACTGAGAAAAAATTGCCTGTTTGGCAGTGCACAAAAGCAATAATAAAAAAGCTATAGCGTACTTCATTTATGTTAATTATACGTTCTGTTAATAACGTTTTTTGCTGGTTGAAAATAGAAAATAAAAGCGACATATAAAGAGGCCCTTATGAATTTTATTGTTTTAATCAACCGTTACCATTGCCTTTATTACACCTTCCTTTGGATTAAGCCAGCTTTCAAATACCTCTTTTACATCAACAAAATTTACCCGATGCGTGATATAGGTTGTTGGATCAATCAATCCATTTTTCATTGCACCAATCACCTGTTCAAAATCTTCTCTTGTGGCGTTACGGCTGCTCATTAACGTAGCTTCCCGTTTGTGAAATTCCGGATGGCTGAAACTGATGGCTTCTTTTTGCAAACCTATCAACACAAACCTCCCACCATGTGCCAGATATTGCAGGGCGTTGTTAATAGCCTGTTGATTGCCTGTTGCATCAATCACCACCGTGGGCATATCGTTGCTGGTAATTTCCTTTACCTTTTGCAACACATCTTCCGTTGCTGCATTGATGGTGTAAGGTACCTTTAACCGGTCTTTACAAAATTGTAAGCGCTTATCATTCATGTCCAATGCAATTACGTTGGCTCCTGCAATTCGTGCAAATTCCATCGTGCCCAATCCAATAGGCCCGGCACCAATTACCAACACAAATTCATCTTTTTTAATATTGGCCCTGCGTACACCATGTGCACCAATGGCGAGAGGTTCTACCAACGCCAGTTCATCATAACTTAAGCCCCTGCTTTTTACCAGTGAGTAAGAAGGAACAGAAAGATAGCTTACCATACCGCCGTCAATATGCACACCGCAAACCTTGATATCGGTGCAGCAATTGGGCTTGCCATTTCTACAGGCAATACATTTACCACAATTAAAATAGGGAATAATAGTAACGGCCTCGCCGGGTACAAAACCATCTGCTCCGTCAGCTTCCATTAAATCTGCTGCCAGCTCATGCCCCAAAATTCTTGGATAGTTAAAATAAGGTTGTGTGCCTTCATACGCATGCAAATCGGTGCCACAAATACCAATGCGCTTAATGCGTACAATGGCTTGC
>JANXSR010000025.1 GCA_025352625.1 Ferruginibacter sp. | reverse complement strand
CCCAGATAAGGGTGAAAAAATTATTGCGTTGCAAATGATCAAAAAAATCATTGCCCTCAAATGAAAATAGTTTGAAGGCAGGATTTCCATTTTGCTGATTGATGAGTGTAAAATTCGATTGATTAAGCATGATTAATTTCTATTCTTCAATTATTAAGGATAATATTTTTTAAAAATGGTGGTAGCAATATGACCACCAAAGCCAAAGGTATTACTCATTGCATAATTAATTTCTTTTGCCTGGGCTTTACCCAACGTAAGATTTAATTTGCCTGCAAATGCCGCCGCCACTTCAGTGGTGTTAATAGTTGGCGGAACTATTTTTTCAACAATTGCCTTAATACAAATAATGGCTTCAACTGCTCCGGCAGCGCCCAGCAAATGCCCGGTCATAGATTTGGTAGCGCTGATATTTAAATGCTTTTTTTCGCCAAATACTCTGCTGATCGCTTTGAGTTCACTCTCATCTCCCATATGAGTTGAAGTGGCGTGTGCATTTACATAATCAATTTGAGAAGCGGTTATTTCCGCATCTTCCAGTGCATCCAGCATTCCTAAATAAGCACCCTCCCCTTCGGGATGCGTACCTGTTAAATGATAAGCATCAGCCGCCATACCTGTACCAACAATTTCAGCCAAAATGGTTGCACCTCTTTTCAATGCAGACTCAAGACTTTCAACAATCAATGCACCTGCACCTTCACCAATTACAAAGCCATCTCTTTTTACATCAAACGGTCTGGAGGCAGCCTGTGGATTTTCATTGTTAGTCGACAATGCTTTGGACGCATTAAAACCACCAACAGAGCTTTCATTAATGGGCGCTTCAGAACCACCGGTAATAATCATATCTGCTTTGCCCAAACGAATGTAATTACAGGCATCAATAATGGCATTGTTGGAGGAGGCACAGGCCGAAACAGTAGAAAAATTAAGTCCCCTTAATCCATGCCTGATAGAAATAACACCTGAAGGAATGTCTGCAATCATTTTCGGAATAAAGTAAGGATTAAACCTTGGTTGCCTGTTTCCTTTTACAAAATCTTCCACCTGTTCCTGGAAGGTTTGTATACCGCCGTTACCAGATCCCCAGATTACACCAATTTTATTTCTGTTCAGTTTTTCAAAATCAATACCCGCATTTTTTATTGCTTCATCCGCTGCTGCTACTGCATACTGTGTAAACAAATCGTACTTACGGGCTTCGTTCTTTTCAAAATAATCAGCAGGATTAAAACCCTTTACTTCTGCGGCAAATTTTGTTTTAAAGAATGTTGTATCAAACTTTGTAATCAGGCCAACACCACTATTTCCAGCAAGGATATTTTGCCAAAATTCAGCCACCGTATTTCCCAAAGGTGTTATTGTCCCCATGCCTGTTACCACTACCCTTTTCAATTCCTTTATCATGTTAAATCCATTTTATGTTAGCCGAGTCCGTTATCAAATACCGGCCTCTTTTATTTTTGTCTTTAATGCTTTAACTTCTTCTTCCAACTGCACCATGCGATTTCTTTGTGGCGCAAATGCCTGCTCAATTTCTTCCGCCGAATATCTTGGAATAATGTGTTGCGGACAATTCCAGTCATACGCTTCAATAGTCAATACCATCATGCGTTCCGGCTTAAATTTATATTCACTTAAATCCAATAGATCATACAATGCCGGATTATCTTTCAACTCTACAATCTCAGCCTTTGCAAATATTTTCAATCTTGCTCTTGCAGGATAATCAACCATTATCAGGGCAACATTATTATTGGTAGCAAGATTACCGACAGTGATGTATTGCATGTTGCCTTTAAAATCAATAAAGCCTATCCGCTTTGAATCCAACACTTTTAAAAAGCCTTTCGGTCCTCCACGATGCTGAATGTAAGGGAACCCATTCTCTCCAATACTTGCTATATAGAAACTATCACGTTGCGCTATAAAATCAACTTCATTATCCGTTAATCCATCAATGTAGGTATCCCTTTCCATCCTGGCATAAGTTGCCCTGCTACCTAATTTTTCCTGCATTTCTTTTACTGCATCAGAATATGCGATTGCTGCAAAATTTTTTGCCATGGTGTTTGCCCCCATCCCCTAAAGGGGAGCAAGGAGACCTTTTTTTAAGATGAATTATTTCAGCCTGGCCTTTGAATATCTATTTAGCTTCATTGGCACTCTTGTACTTTTTCAATTCTATTGAACAACATCTCTAATTTGCTGGCACCTTCAATTATTTGGCAGGCTTTAACTTCCTGCCCCAGCACTGCATCCCACATACTATCTCCACATTCATCTGCAATTACAATTTGCTCTTCTGCCTGTTTGTCTTTTTCGTCTACTACTTCATTTTTCATAACAATAATTTTTCTGCGTTATAACTTTCTTTCAGATTCAAGTATGGGCAAATCATTGATGCTGGCATAACGCTTTCTCATCAGTCCGTTTTCATCAAACTCCCAGTTTTCATTTCCATAAGCCCTGAACCACTGGCCTTCCACATTCTGGTATTCGTACTCAAACCTAACTGCCATGCGGTTTTCACGAAAGCCCCAAAGCTCCTTTTTGAGTTTATAATTTAATTCTCTATCCCACTTGCCTTTTAAAAATTCTTTTACAGCTTCCCGTCCATTAATAAAGTCTGTACGATTGCGCCATTCGGTGTCAATCGTATAGGCCATGCAAACCCTTCCCGGGTCCTTACTGTTCCAGGCATCTTCTGCCAGTTGTACTTTCTGCAATGCTGTTTCCATTGTAAATGGAGGTAGAGGAAGTTTTTGTTCCATGATGTCATTTTATAACTATGATAAACAATCCGGGCAAAATAAGTTAGCCCGGAAAACAAGTTTTGCTATTTCTGATTCAAGCGATTTTTGCTTGTCTTTTGCATACCACAAATGCAATTCATTTGCGTAAGTGGATGCTGCTGCCGGGTTAGCTTTTAACTGCTTTACCAATTGTTGTGCAGCCGAAGGTCGTGGTCCCCAAAAAGCTGTCACATTATAATGCTCGTCCAATTGAATGAGTTTTGGAATAGACCATGTTTCATTGGTAAGGTATGCATCCATCAGTTCAGGGTTTTGATCCCGATAAACCAATTTCATTTCAATTTTGCCATTACTCATTTCGGCTATGGCATTAAAAACCGGCAATATTTGCGATGCATCGCCACACCAGTGTTCTGTTAATATCAACCAATAAGTTTTATGTTTCAGGTTTTTAATTTGCTCTACCAGCTCCGCAGATACATCAAAAGTTTTTTCAACCCGGTACATCCGGCGTTGGTTCAGGTTGATGTATTCCTTAATTTTTGAGTCCGCATTCGTGGCCAGGTCTACTGCCATCTGCTGCTTGTATTGATTGTATCCAATTCCTTTTTGCAAATACTTTTCGTAATCCGATTTCTTTAGCGTTGTTATCTTAGCTGCTGTTTCCATTGTATAAATTTTATCATTTTATCTTTTCTTGACAGTACAAAGTTGGCACTAAACAACAGGAAATAGAATGGAGGATTAACGCAATGGCATGGACAATTTTCCCTGATAGCAGATAATTAACAAGCCTCAACTGTTTCTGTTTAAACAATAGCTGCCTGCCATAAACATAACACGTTAAGCCCTGGCATAGGCAACAGTTTCCCTGTATTTTTGAGGTGACACATTGGTGTTTACTTTAAAGAAACGACTGAAGTAATATTCATCTTCATATCCCAGCTCATAAGCAATTTCCTTAACCGCCTTATTGGTCAGATACAATTCTCTTTTGGCTTCAATGATGATTCTTTCATTGATGATGTTTGAGAGTGTTTTATTGTAATGCGGTTTTGAAACCTTCGCCAATGTTTTGGTAGTTACGTACAGCATGGCTGCATAATCGCCGGGGGAATGTTTGGCCCTGAAATTCGCCTCAATGGCATCTTTTAATTTTTGAAGGATGTGATGTTCTTTATTCTCTTTTACGCCAGGTGCAGTCGTTGGCTGCTGTTCTATTTTTAACCTGGAGGCATTGATAAGAAATATTCTTAAATACGCCACCAGCAAGTCATGCTGAGCCAGCGTCACCTGTAGGCCACGAACCCGAAAGCGTTAGCGTGCCATCAGAGGAACGGGAACAATCCAGCACCTTGTTACCTGCTACCTGGTTACTTAATAAATACACATGGCCTGTGCCTGAGCCGCCTACTCTAAATCCGTTATTAGCGGAAGCGGTTGTTGCAGCGGCGCTGCTTTCGGAAGATTGAAAACCAGCGTCCTTTTTACATGCGGAAAGGAACATGGTTGTTACAGCAATTGCAATTGCCATCTGAAAAGATTAGTGCCTATTAATTGGAAATCATCAGTGAAACCTCTTTCATGTAAATCAATTATCGCTTCAGATTTGCTAAAATATCTGTCCATACCACCAATTTTAAAAAGTAAAAAAGTTTTTGTGAAATTAATTGCACGCTCATCCGCCCCCTTTTCTATCTTCACTTGTGTTCAGAGTCAATGACTATATTTGGCAAATAATTACCCAGACGAATTACAAAACCAAACTGTTCAAAATCACTAACCATCCTGAATTACGATACAAAGATGCTACAACACACTTCTAAATAAAATGGATAATAATCACTTATGGATGGATGAATTTTCAGATTGTATTTAGCCTGAAGTCAGGAATAAAAATATGCTGCAGTGAAGCCGGGTTGAACGGACACTCTCCGGAAAATCTGCCGCAAAACAGTGTGAATTATAACCCGCCCTTACTGGTTAACTGAAATTTTAGGTAAGTGATTTTAAGTAAAAACAATTTAACATCAGGCAACATGAGACTAGAAATACAAAATATTTCCAAAAAATATGATAAGGAAAAATACGGTCTGAAGGATTATTCAATATCGATTGAAACCGGTATCCTTGGCTTACTTGGCCCGAATGGTGCAGGAAAATCTACGCTGATGAAAATCATTGCAACCATTTCACAACCCACAAGCGGAAGTATTACTTTGGATGGAGTTGATATCGCCAAAGAACCCAATGCCATCAGAAAAATTTTGGGCTACCTTCCCCAGGACTTTGGTGTATACCCTAATTTAAATGCTTACGAATTTTTGGAATACATTGCTGCAATGAAGGGTGTTGGAGGCAGTAATCTCCGCCCCCGTATTGAAGCGCTTTTAGAAGGAGTGAACTTAACAGAAGCCGCTAAAAAACCAATCGGCACCTACTCAGGTGGCATGAAGCAACGTATCGGCATTGCACAGGTGTTACTCAATAACCCCAAAATATTAATTTTTGATGAGCCAACCGTTGGCCTTGATCCTGAAGAAAGGGTACGGTTTAGAAATTTAATTTCAGACCTGGCAAATGATTGCATTGTTATTTTATCCTCGCACATTGTCTCGGATATTGAAACCATTGCCGATGAAGTAGCCATCATGAAAAAAGGACAATTAATTACAAAAGGATTGCAGGAAGAGGTGATTGATACTGTAAGAGAAAAAGTTTTTGAGTCAATTATTGATAGCGGCGACCTTGCTGCATTTAAAGAAAAATACCTGGTGGTGAATACCATCCGAAAAAAAGAGCAGGTACTGGTTAGGTATATTTCAGATTCACCCCTAAATGCTGCGGCTAGCTGTACAGCTTCATTGGAAGATGCCTATTTGTGCTTAACCAAATGAAATAAATAATTATGACGTCATTGAAAAGTATAATCAGAGCCGACTATTTACAACGTACACGCAGTTATGCATTTTTAATAACCTTACTGGTGAGTGTTTGCATGGCGTATTCATTTGTACCACCCGCCGGGGCAAGCTATTCAACGTTGAGAATTGGTAATTATGTCGGTGAAAACAATGCAGCCTGGATTGGGCACAGTACAGCAATTATGGCCAGTACATTTTTATGGCTGATTGGCTTTTACCTGGTGAATGATGGCATAAAAAAAGACAAAGAAACAGGGGTTGGACAGATCATTGCTACTACGTCCATAAGTAATTTAAAATACCTTTTAGCCAAAACACTGAGCAACTTTGTTGTGCTGCTTACTATCGCAGTCATTATACTATTAATGGCTTTCAGCCTGGTGATACTAAGAGGTCGCCATTATCAATTTGACATACTGCAGTTTTTGTTACCCTATTTTTTTGCAACCGTACCCACCATCTTTATTGTATCCGTTGTAGCTGTTTTTGCAGAAGTTGTTTTGGGCAGGTATGTCATGTTACAAAACGTCGCGTTCTTTTTCCTGTTTCCTGTTATCATTGGCATCCAAGGCCTGGATAGCAACCAGCACCCGTTTTGGTTGGATGTGTTGGGCACTAAATATTTGTCAGACGAAATGGCCGGGTTTGTAAGTACACATTTCCACGAAAGCATCAAAACTGTATCAGCTGGCTTTATATTCAGCAAGAAAAATAGTACTCAACATTTTTTATTTACGGGAACATATTGGTCTGCCGTTTATATTTTAAGCCGGCTGCTATGGGTTTCAGTTGCTTTTCTTTTACTGTATATTTCCTCCAGGTTATTTAACCGGTTTGACGTGAAAGAAATTGTCGCCACCAAAAAGAAAAATACAAATGCAGTTGAGCTTGCAACCAACCACCCATTAAAAGACATACAGGTTACTCAATTACCTGTTGCTTCTTCCGCCTATGGAATCTGGCCATTTGTAAAAACAGAATTATTGATGCTGATCAGAACCGGCCCCAAATGGTTTTGGCTGATAAATGCAGGGGGCTTTATTGCACTAATATTTACTCCGCTAACAATAGCGCATCAAATTGTGCTACCGGTGTTATGGTTTTTACAAATCAACCGCTGGGCCGATATTGCCACAAAAGAAAAATACAACAATACACATTACTTTACGTATGCTGCATACAAGCCCTTACAGCGCTTATTGACTTCTCAAATTATTGCAGGCGTATTGTTGGCAATAGCCTTTGCTTTGCCGCTTATCTTGAGATATTTAATCAATGGAGATTATGGAACGGCCATAAGTATAATATCAGGAGCCCTGTGTATTATCGCCTTATCAGTCTTCACAGGAGTTCTTTTGGGGGGAAAGCGCTTTTTCGAAATTGCATTTTTTATACTCACTTATTTAAACGTAAGTGCAATACCGGTATTTGATTATTTTGGCGCATTTCATTACGGGATTACCTATACCATAATAATAATCGCCATTAGTAGCACATTACTCTTCGGTGCATTTGTGTTTAGAAGCTATGAAATCCGAAACCAATAATCTCAACAGGTTGCTGCGGCCAATAAGACGATGCAGAAAAAAGTTCAACAATGTTAGTAAAACATATCTATCAATGTTTTTAATACCCAACAATTTTATACCGAATTATTTTTCTGTCGAATTCTAATGATCACAAAAATCATCTTCATCTTTATTCTCCTGCCAGGTAAACTCTATCGTATGAGCAACTTCCCTGGCAAAATCAATTCCATGCATATCCTGCAGAAATCCCAGTGTCATATCCATACCTGCACTAACACCGGATGACGTGTAATACTTATCATCCACCACCCAGCGGGCTCTTCTAACCCAGTTTACATTTAACCCTTGCGTGGTTACCCAATCAAAAGCTCTTTTATTGCTGGTGGCTTTCCTGTTATCTAAAAGCCCGGTCTTTGCCAACAAGGCAGTGCCAGTGCATACGGTTAACACATACTTACTCAACGCCGAAATTTCCCTGATTTTATCAATCAATACAATATTATTTATTTCTACTCTTGTACCATATCCGCCGGGAATAAGAAATATATCTGCACCATTTTCTATCCCTGTAAAGTCTTTTGTCATTATGGAAACACCATGGGCATTTTCTATAAGCCCGCCTGAAAGCGAGTGGAAGGAAACCTGGTATTCTTCTGTAAGTCGGCCAAATATTTCAACCGGTCCAAACACATCCAGTGTTTCAAAGTTGTCGAATAACAATACTGCTACTTTCATTTTATATTTTTAAGTTGATCATTTTAAATAGTTGAAATGTGCATTCAGTTTTAAAACAACCAAAAGCCAGGAATCATTTTCCCGGCCTTTAGTTCGGCATTTCATTGTGCGATATTACTATTTTCCACCAGCAACTTTTGCCGCATAAAAACGATGCATTTCTTTTGAGATATATTCAAGATTATCTTCTACTGCAAAATGACCAGCATCCAAACGATGCATTTCCGCTTTTGGAAGATCTT
>JANXSR010000011.1 GCA_025352625.1 Ferruginibacter sp. | reverse complement strand
AAAAACGAAGAAAAGCAGATTAAGACAATCATAAAACACATTGATAAACTAAGTAAGCAGAATGATTAAGCAAACATCTTTAAAATTTTTAACCGAACTCAAAAATAATAATTCAAGAGAGTGGTTTGAACAAAACAAAGTATTGTATCAAGCCTACAAAGACGACATTATTCAGTTCACAGAAAAACTATTAGCAGAATTATCAAAATTCGACCCTTCAATTGCAAATGCCAATTTAGTGCCCAAAAAATGTTTAACAAGAGTAAACAGAGACTTGCGATTTTCAAAAGACAAAACACCCTACAAAAACTATATTTTAATAGTCTTTAACAAGAATGCCCCACACGGAAATACGGCAGGATATTTTCTTCACATTGAGCCAGGAAATTGTATGGTTGGTGGTGGCGTTTGGCAGACAACCCCAGAATATTTAAAGAAAATTAGACAAGAAATAAATTACTCATTTGAAGAAATCAATGGAATAATTACAAGTAAACAATTTAAAAAAATATTTCCAAGCGGTTTACAGGGACAAAATACTAAGAAAAAATTCACCGATTTTTATGAAGCAAGTGACCCAGAAGTTGAACTACTTAAAATGAAAGGGTTTTGTACCAAAGAAATAATTAGTGACAAAGTTTTGACAAGCAAAGACGCTGTAAAAACTGTAATGAACTATTTTGAGACAACAAAACCATTGATTAACTACCTCAACAAAGCAATAGAATTTGAAGCGTAGAAGCCCATCCGCTAACACGAACTGTGTAAAAAAGCAGGGCTGGACTTTGTTAACTTCGGCATGTAGCCGCGGACAAGGCCGACAATTCATAACTTAAATAAAATCAAACCATGACAGGAATTAAGACTACCAATCGACTGAATTTGATAATCATCGTTTCAGTCGTTTCCTTAATTTTCGGTTTTGTAGCAGGCATTATGTACAATGACTCTAAAAGCAAAACCAATGGAGTTATGGTATCAAGTGGGCCCGAATTGGAAAAAATACAAATGGTGACAAACGAGTTTGTTGAAGCATGGATTAAGGGGGACGCTGAGGGATGCGCTAATACATATTCTTTAGACGCAGTATTTATGACACCTGGCCAACCTTCCTTTAATGGGCGACAAGCAATTAAGAAACGTTATGATAAAATGTTCAAAAATCGGAACGACTCAGTTACTGTTGAATTGAATGAGACAGTCCATGACGTAATCTATTTTAATGACTGGGCGGTTATAAGAGGTTCAGGTTATGAGACAAGAAAGGGAGCAGAAACAAAAGGCACTTATAAGTGGGTTATCTTAGCTAAACGACAGTCAAGCGGAAAATGGGAAACTGTATGGGACATTTTCAATGATGCGGAATCATTTTGACAAAGTTGGACAAAAGAAACGGCTAGAAATGAAGTGGTGAGAAGGCCACACAGCCACCAACATGGGGCTTTATCTATTGGGGCTTGACCAACAATCATCAGCTAAAAAATTTTTCAATCATCATCGGTACCGGGCGGATTGAATTCTAATTCCCGTACTTCGGCAAGCTCTGGCTCGTTAGCGGTCAATGCCAGCGAACACCCAAATGACAAGAAATCTCCTTGTGAAGCAGACATTTTTTTGTAAATTCGTAGAGTGAAAAAACGAAAAGAAATAGGACTTGACTTTGAAGTGGACAAGCTAACTAATTCAATTGAAAATGTAATAACTGGCGACAGTTTTCCCACTGAAATTTCAATTGTTACAGTAGCTGATCTGAAAAATATCAGTAAAAAGAATAAGTGGCAATTTGACTGGAAATTTGAATATAAACAGCCCCAAAGAGATGTTTACAAATTGACCATAGTAAACAATCAGCAGATTATACAAGGGTTAATAAGCATTGAAATCAAAGACGACCATGTGTATATGCACCTTGTAGAAAGTGCTCCGTTTAATAAAGGGAAAACAAAAGTATACGCAGGCGTTCCCGGCAATTTGGTTGCCTTCGCTTGCAAACTTTCATTCCAAAGAGGACATGAAGGAAATGTATCCTTTTTCTCTAAGTCGCAACTTATTCAACATTACATTGACAGTTTAGGAGCAATGCATGTCGGTGGAAGAATTATGATTATTGACTCAATTGCAGCTTTAAAACTAATCGCCAAATATTTTCCAAGATGAAAAACAAAACAAAAGAATTAGACGTTGACTTCATCGGAGGACAAAACAATCCTTTGACAAAAGAAGAAGAAGTGGCTATCAGCAATTTTATACGTGCCGATAAAGAAAAGCGCAGATTAAAAGAGCTTAGAAAAAAAGCGCTTACAAAACAAAAACAACTTTAGTCCGGGCGGGGTTTTCACAGCATGCACCACAGATAACGGGTGACTTCCGTGAAACCCCGACCTTGAATACACTTCGCCGTTAACATCTTTTCTCTATCAATCCTTATAATTTTATAAATCTGTGCGCCATTGTTGGTATAATTCTCACAAAATAAAAACGTCAGCCTAGCCAGTTGAGCCGTTGCGTCTTCTGACCAACAGCCGAAGCCAGCGCAATAAAAAAGCAGCGAATGGTACATTAGTTTATTCCAATTTATTTTTAGTGCATTTGATATTGCAAAGTATTAACGCAATAAAGCTAGTTGGTCAGAAGCCACAACCGACAGCTGACAGTGGTTGTTAAATCATTTTCTGTCCCTAAGGTTTTTTCCGCTCACATCAACCATTACGAGGCTATGCTGTGAACCCCTATTTAAATGAAATTTAGTGTGGCCTCATTTTTTAAAAACTATTGTATACCATTTATTTTTGTTTTTTTATTCTTTTACTGACGATAAATAATTTACGACATCAGCGATATCTTTTTCAGATAAGCCGGATGATGCAGGCTCGGGCATCAGGCTTTTTTGCTGCTTTGTTTTTGAACTGATATTGTTTTGTGCTATTACATGTTTACTGCCCGCAATATCTTTCACAACTACAGATTGTTTGTTTTCTGAAATTAAAAAACCAAAAACAGACTCCCCATCTTTTGTGTTTACCAACCAGGGTTCGTAACCAAAAACAATGGAAGCACTGGGGTTAATGATGGCATCAAGCAAACCAACTTTATCAAATTTTTTACCAATGGCTGTAAGTACTGGGCCAATCTCGTTACCTGTTGCACCAACACGGTGGCAGGTTGCACAGCTGCGTGTAAAAATAGTTTTACCATTTGCTGCATCACCCTGCAGTTTAGCAATCGCATCAATCGAAAATATTTTATCAGCACCGCTGCGTTTGATATATTTGCCTGCCTGCACACGTACAGAAAGGTGGGGGTTATTAAAAATATGCTGCTCCACAACAGGTATTAAAAATGATGGCAATTTGTTTTCGGCCATCATTCCTATCAGCAATTGACCGCCAATAGAGTCTGCAGCCATCTCCTCTGTGCGCCCGCTGCGTTCATTTTTTGACTGATGCTCATCCAGTATAATCTGCCGCTTTATTTTCATCGCTGCAAGTCTTCTTTCATAAGCAGTATTCAAATGTATTTTTGACCAATCAAGTAATTTATACCAGTCATTTGTTTGCCTGAAGGAGAGCCAGTACAAAGCCTGTTCCTTTTCATTCTGCAAAGCTGATTTAGTTATACCAAGCATTGCATTGGCAGCAGTTTTATCGTTAATAAATGCAAGTGCCGTAATCATCCTTTTTCTTTCTTCTGCCGGCAACAACGTATTGTTTGCTCTTTGTGCAATATCAGCCACCGCAATTACCGGATGCAGCCGCCAGGCAAAATCAGCCATTGCATTACTCCATTGCAATGAGGATGCTGCATTATTTTTGTGGTTGAAAATATCCTTCAACGTAGTATACCATTCACCAGCCTCTTTATCCATAGCACTGCCCATGGTTTCAAGATACCACCTGTCGTTACCATCATACTGTTCTGCAAGGGAAAGCAATATTTCTTTTTTTGCAGCATAGGGAGAATCTCTTAATGACACGGCGACTTCCCGGCGCACAAAAGCGTCCTTATCTGCAGCGAGTATTTTTGCGTAAGGCATTATATCAGTAGCCACCTGCCGCAATGCTCTGAATGCAGTAGTACGCAGCATTGCATTTGTATTGCTTAATATTTTTACAGTTTCATTCTTTCCTGCATCACCCAATTGTGAAAGCAACCATACGGCCCTTGCCTGCACATAAGGGTTTGTATCTGTAAGTAATTTTTTTACAGGTTCAATCACTGCCGCCCCCTGCTTTTTCAGTTTTTCAAATGCAGTGCCGCGTACATTTACTGCAGGATTTTTTAATGCGGTAATTTGTCCTTCTGTAGTGGTAAGATCAATTGTTGGATTGGTAAGTTTTTTATTCTTTGGTACAATACGATAAATTCTTCCGTAACCAACGCTGTCCTTCATCTGGTGGCCGCCCACTACAGGATCATACCAGTCTGCTACATAAATGGCACCATCGGTTCCTATAGTTACATCAGCTGGACGGAACCATTTTTCTTTTTGTTTATCATTTGTTGAATCGTTCCATACATAACCTTCATTATCGGTAGTTAACGATGTAATAAAATTTGTACGTTTACCCATATCATAACCAGATTGCTTAACAGAGGGATGATATCCAAAAATTACATTCCTTCCTGCATCTGCACTTAACAGCATACCCATATAATTTTTCCCCAGCACATCTGTTTCAATGACAGCAACACCTGTTGGTGCACCAGCTCCTGAACGGTCACCGGCGGGCATTACGCCCGGATCATCCTGGTGCCAGTGTGCTGCAAAAATATCCTGGCCGGGCTGCTGGTCTGCCTGCCAGTAACGTGTGCCATCTGTACTAAAGTAACCTGCATTGCCCCCTTCCATTAACCAGGTGGTGCGGCATGTTACCACCTGGTCATCATTATCATTTTGCCACAGGTTGCCATAAGAATCTGTGACTACTTCATAAGAATTGCGAAAATTATGGCCCAATACTTTCAAGCCGGTTCCATCGGCATTTATACGCAATGCAAGGCCACCTACCCAAACTTTTCCATCATCACTTTTTTGATTGCCTTCATTCTTATCATTAAAAGGCGAACCGCCCGTGTAGATGCTTCCCGAACACAATGCCCATCCGCTTTTGTCTGTTACATAATGCGGCCCTGCATTGCCTGTATTAAAATACCATTTGCCATCTGGCCCCGCAGTAACAGCATGCAGCGAGTGGTCATGATCTTTACCTCCAAAGCCTGTTAATAAAATTTCTTTTTTATCGGGTTTATCGTCACCGTTTTCATCTGTGTAAACAATCAGGTTTGGCGAACAGGAAACGATTGTTTTATTTCCAATTACTGCAATTCCAACCGGCGATACGAGGTCTTCATCTTCTATAAAAACTTTGGCCGTATCTGCTTTGCCATCCTGGTCGGTGTCTTCAAGTATCATCACCCTGTCGCCTTTTGGATGATGTAAAAATTTTGCAGAGTCGTTGTTGAAATTACGGTAGTTTACCGCTTCGGTAACCCATACCCTTCCTTTACTATCTACATCCATATTTGTAGGGTTGTAAAACATGGGAGACGCTGCCCAAAGCGTAACTTCAAGGTCATCGGGTACGTGCAATTCTGTTTCATTTTTTTTAGAGGTCAAGTTGGTATTACAGCAAAATAAAAAAACTGCAAATGCAATAATGATTGCTGAAAATAAAAAAAGTTTTCGCATATTTTTATAATTGTTTAGGTTCTTGGTACTACGGTTTTTTGTAAGTCTGAAAATTAAAATCGCTTCACTTATTTTGAAAAAATGCTTTTTAAAAACTGAAGGTTGTGTTTATAACTTTCCACTATATCTGCACCATCCGGCTGCGCCCACTCAATCTGCATCCAGCCATCGCCATAATAATTTATATCATACAAAGCTTCCCCGATTGAGTTCCAGTCAAGTGTTCCCTGGCCAAGCAAAAAGCCATTTTCTTTCATGTGCAGTTCGCAAATCATCTCTTTACCAAGTTTTTTAAATTCTTTTATGGTATCGAAACCTGCATCGGCAGTGTTACGAAAATCGTAATACACTTTTATATTTTTTGAACCTACCTGTTGTATAATATCCTTGTGTTCATCTGCCCGTAAGTAAGATTCGATACCCAGGATGATTCCGTTTTTTTCTGCATGAGGTGCTACTCTTTTTAAACGGCTGATAACCTCCTTTTTCCCGGCATCATCATTGCGCAAATCATTTTTGCTGAAGAATGCAAGTAATACAACAGGCACATGTAAGTTCTTTGCCACATCAACACTATCCCATACCCATTGCTCCGTTCGGGGGTCAGATTTATAGGGCACATTATTTAATTCCCCGATAGCAATACTGGATATTTTTATACCTGATTTTTTTGAGGCATCAATGTATCGCTGCTGTAAATCTATCTGACGTAAATGCAGATCATCTTTTTCACTGCCCATATTTACCATCACTCCATCAAGCCCAATTTGTTTGGCTATTTCAAATACAGCAGGGTCAGCATTTTTTCCAAGGCTCCAGTCGCAGGCACCAATATAAAATCGCTTTTTATTACCGCTGGTTGCAGGTAGCTTAAAACCACTGGCTGCAAAAGCAGCAA
>JANXSR010000006.1 GCA_025352625.1 Ferruginibacter sp. | reverse complement strand
TAAATCTTAATAACAATTCTGTATTATTTTCCCAAAGATCTCTTCGGTCTTCGCGGTAGTTTCCACGCCCATGCTCATCTCCGTACGGATGGGCAGAAAATGGTTCTTTTTCACTTCGCAAAACATTGTATGTTGTTACGTTTGAACGAACCATTACATCAAGATCTTTATTAAACTTGTAGGTAAAAGCAAGCCAGCCATACAAATCATTTTTGTAATGACTTCTAAGCCATTCGTAACTTGAAAAGTAGGGGTTAGAGTAACGCTTGTACTCAACAAAATTCTGTTGAATGCCTTCTTTACCAGGCTGCCAGTAATTTTTAATACCAGGATCCAATACATTCCAGTCTGCTCCGGTCCATACATCTACGTTGTAAATGATACTATTGGGACCATACACGGCATCAGGAATATTTTTTGAAAACTGACGGTTGTAATTAATATTACCTTCCACTTTAAACTTATCGGTTACATCATAACTGGCAACAAGATTTAAGTTAACAGTATTTAAGCTTGTATTAGGTGTAATGCCCCGTTGGTATCCATTCGATACAGACATCCTGATATTAGATCTGTCTGTAACAGAAGAAAAATTTATGTTGTTGCTGGTTAATAACCCTGGCTGTAAAAAATTAGAAAGGTTATTTTTTCCCCGGGCAATCCATGGGGTTGGTTTAATATTTCCTTTAAAAGTAGAACCGTCAAGAAAAGTTGTTGTATATACTGTATTGGGATCATATTCGCCATCATATTGAGGTAATAATAACCCTGCATCTAAGCGGGGACCCCATACGTCGTAATCCTTATCATTTTTTCCAGAACCTGTACCATTGCTGTTATAATCTCCAAAAGCATATTGTTGATTATCCCCGCCGCCATATTGATTTTGCACTTTAGGAATCGCAATAAAACCGTGGTTAATCTGGGTGCTGCTATTTACTTCTACAGTAAACCCTTTGTTATTTCTTTTTCCGCGTTTTGTTGTAATCATAATAGCACCATTAATACCACGGCTACCATACAATGCTGCTGCAGTTGGCCCTTTTAATACAGTATATGTTTCAATATCATCCGGACTAATATTCCAGGTGTCTGAATTAATAGGAATACCATCAACTATATAAAAGTTAAGAGGAGAGCCTCTTAATAAAACAGTAGGGGTGCCAAGTAATTCTGCATTGATGCCCACATTTAAACCTGCTACTTTACCTACAAGGCCATTTACCGGGTTGGACTCTCTGGCTTTTAATAAATCAGACCCTTTCACTTCCTGTACTGAATAACCTAATCTTTTTACTTCTTTTTTTACACCCAAAGCAGTTACAACAACTTCGTTCAATTGCTTATTGTCTGCCTGTAGCATAATGTTTAAAAAATTAGCAGATGCAGTAACAGTCTGGCTTTCAAAACCGACAATACTAATTGTCAATTTTTCACCTTTATTTGCTGTAATTGAAAATTCACCGGCACCATTTGAGCTGGTTCCTGCTTTAGAATTTTTTACCAAAATGGTGGCACCATCAATTGGATTTTGAGTAGCGGCATCGGCAATTTTACCTTTTACCTGAATACTTTGTGCCTGGGAAAAGAAGGGCAGGCACATTATGGTAAAAACCAATAATAGCCTGATAAATTTGTTAGCAGTTTGCTTCATAAACAGAGTTTTTTGTTTTATATATCAAAATTACCTCTGCTAATTTAACAAATTGTTGTGACAAAGTTAAGTTTAGGTAAACTTATTGTTATGCTAAAGAAATTTACGCAAACGTTTGCATAGTGTACACAAGCGTTTGCGTAAATTTTTAATTTTTAATTTAATATATCAACATGAAATTTGTTTAATCATATTAAACACTACCTATTAATATTTTGAAGTGTTATCAACTTTATTTTGGAGTATTAAAAATGTAGATAACAAGTAATTTAGCTTCTATATTTCCGATATTTTGGGGGTTGTGAGGTTCTGTTGCATCAAAAAATATGGAATCGCCGGCTTCCATTGTAAAAATTTCTTCGCCGATTGTATACTCCACTTTTCCTTCTAAAATATATTTAAATTCATAAGCATCTGTTTGCATGGGAGTTCTTTGCGCATTGGGCATAAGAGTGAGCAATACAAAATCTACATGGTACTCATCAATTGTTGAAGACATGATTCTTTGGTAATGAAATCCAACCGTATTTTCCTTTTCAAAAGGGTGGTATTGTGCCGCTTTTTTAAAAATAACTTTACTTCCCTGGCGGGTATTAAAGTCAGTAAAAAAATCATTGATATCTATGTGAAGCGATTTTATAATATTTAAAAATACTGTAAGAGAAGGAATGGTACGATTGTTTTCTACCTGGCTAAGCATTCCTTTTGTTACCCCTGCTGCCTCAGCTAATTCTTGCAAAGTGATATTTTTTTCTTTGCGTATATCTTTTAATTTAGCCGTAATCTGAACGATAATATCTTCCTGCATATAAATGGTAATTTAAAATACTTCACCAAACTTAATGAAAATAATATATTATTCATCGGTTGAACCATCATGTAATTGTTAACATTGATACTATATTACTTGTAAAAAGCAACAAGTATTGCAAGCATATTTAGGAATAATATGGACTTATCATTAAATATACAACTACACCCGTTACTGCTACATAAAACCAAACTGGCCATGTAATTCTTGCCAATTTTTTATGTTTTTCATATTCACCAATCAAAGAACGGTAAGCTGTAAATAAAATAAAAGGTAGTATAATGGCAGCTAATGGAATATGCGTAATTAGAAGAATGTAATAAATAGTGCGTATACTTCCTGCTGCTAATTTTTCTTCCTCGCTTAAAATTCCATTATGATTAAGGTCGCCAAATTTTGTATCGCCTGCCAGTAAATGATGGCAGATGTAAGAGACAAGAAAAAACACTGATAGTATTATTGCAGTGAGCATTATTTTTTTGTGAAGAAGGTAGTTTTTTTGCTTTACAGTTATAAGACCGGCTATTAGTAAAAAAGCAACAACAGCGTTAATAACAGCATTAAAAGTTGCAAATAGATGTACGTTAAATCCTACGTTAACATTTAATTTAAATTTTGCTAAAAAGGCAACTGCTGCAAACACTACCACAGACACTATCCAGATAATTATTTTTGCTTTTGAATCGTTTTTACCGATCGATGGTTGTAACATACCCGGTCTGTTTTATTTTTTAATTCTTATTTAAAATACTTTCCATCCACAAACTGTTTTATCTACACCAATTTAGCTTCTGCCAAACAGTTCATCCAAAAATTCTTTAAACGTTCTTTTCTTATCTTTTTCTAACATCAGGAGCGGAATATCTCTTACCAGTCTTGCCTGCTTTATAGTATCCAAGCCATTATACCATCCCCTTACAACATGGTTTTTGTCCAGTAAAAAAAAGTTTGGGGTATGAATAAAAGCTGTGTCGACATTTACATCTGCAATACTTGCCTTTATTTCATTTAACGCAAAATCGTAAATCTCTTTTTTATCACCTGTTACAAACCACCAGTTTTCATGATTGGAAGTGTACCGGTTAGCAAACTTTCTTAACTGGGTTACCGAGTCGTGTTCAGGGTCAATGCTTACAGATATAAATTGAACGATACTGTCGTTACTGTTGATGAATGAATTTTGTAATCGCTTCATTGCTTTGGCCATGGATGGGCAAATACTTGGGCAACGGGTAAAGAAAAAATCTATTACCAAAATTTTTCCATGCAAAGAATCGAGGTTGACCTTTTTACCCAGCTGATTGGTAAAAGTGATGCCTTTTACTTTATGCCAGATAGTATCAGTAATTATTTTGCCATTCTTTTCCGTGATTGCCACACTATCATAAAAATATCGTTGCGGCATTTGCACTGCTGCCTCACTGTAATATTTTACCATATAATAGCCTGTGTAAGGCAACACAATCGCAAGCAGTATACCCAATATTGCTTTCTTATTCATACATTACTTACCTCCATATTGTAACAAAAAGCCATCGTTCTTTATAAGGAAACGATGGCTTGCTATAATATTCTTTTAAAATTAAATTAATCTTTTGCCCCTTTTTCTTTCGCTGCCGGTGCTACCTGTTCTGTTGGCGTTTCATTGATTCTGTTATAGCGGTTTCTTAAATTTTTCCAGCTGTTTCCATCCCATAAAAAAGCTGCAATAAACCAAACAAATAAACAAAGCGGAACTACAATCGTCATAATTAAATTACGAACCTCACTTCCTAAGTGCATAAATACAGAAACGATATAATATGCTTTTGCAAGTGTTAAAATACAAACCATTCCTTTAAATGCAAGTACCAATGTTGCATTGGGATTTTCTCCTTTGTGGATATTATAAATTACTAACCCAATGCTTAATTCAATAACAGTTAGAATAGAAAGAATCCAAAATGTTCTCCATATTGGTTTAGTGCTATCCTCGTGTTCCGGATGAAAAGTTATTTCCTGTGATGAAAATGATGCTGACATAATTCAATTAATTTATTAATAGTTCAGTAATTAACAGTAAAAAAAGAGTTAAATAAGATAAAAACAAAGAAAGACAAATACCCAAACAAGGTCTACAAAGTGCCAGTATAAACCGGCTTTTTCAATCATTTCATAATGCCCCCTTTGTTCAAAATGACTCATCTTAGTTTTAAGGTACATTATGATATTTATTATAATTCCACTAAAAACATGGAAGCCGTGAAAACCGGTAATTTCAAAGAAGTAGCTACCAAAAGCTATTGGGCCCGGTGTTGCAACTTCTTTTCCGTTAAACATTACTTCGGGGCCAAAAGGATTGTGTGCTACTGTGGTATTCCAATATTCAAGTTGACCATTAACCAATACTTCATGTTGTCCTGTAAGTAAATGCGTCCATTCCCATGCCTGACATCCTAAGAAACATAAGCCTCCTAAAATCGTCCACAACATGTATTTTTCTACACCTGCTTTATTCATTTTATGCCCCTCGTGAACAGCCAATACCATTGTTACAGAACTGGCAATCAAGATAAAGGTCATTAAACTTACAAAGGCAAGTGGTAAATTGGTATGACCCGCAAAAGGGAAAGAGTTAAAGACATGGTTAGGATCTACCCAATGATTTTGACTAAAGCGTATGGTTCCATAGCTTATCAAAAATGCACCAAATGTAAATGCATCACTCATTAAAAAATACCACATCATTACTTTACCATAGCTGGCATTGAATGGACTTCTACCTCCACTCCACCATTTTGTTCCCTGTTGTACTGCTGCTGTTGACATAAATATTAAGTTCTAAATTCAAAAAAAGTATTAAATCAATATTGAAAAACTTTGCGCTTATTTTATCATCAGTAAAAAGATCAATAAATAAATCCAAAGAAAATCAACAAAATGCCAATAAGTACTCATCACTTCAACTGGTACTAAATTGTAGCTCCTCGTCTTGGTACTGAATGCTTTTGTGAACAAAATCATTAGTGCTATAATACCTCCAATAACGTGCAAACCATGTAAACCAACAATTACGTACAAAAATGAAAAAGACACATTTTTTTGTAAGGTTATTCCGCTTGCCCATAACTGTGAAAATCCAATTATTTGCATAATTATAAAAAGAACTCCCAATACTAAAGTTGCAACAACCAAACTTCTATATTTTGGCATCAGCCTATCTATAAAAGCCTTTTGAGCAAGCCAAAGTGTAATACTACTTGCAATAATAATGGCAGTTGAATACCAAAACATTATTGGCAAATTAAATGTTACCCAATTAACCTGGTTACGTTTCACAATGTATGCACTTGTAAAGCCAGCAAACATCATTATAATACTTGCCAGGCCAATCCAAAGTGTAAACTTATGAGGATGTATTCTATTTTTTTTTTCGATAGCCACTGTACTCATACCGCTGATCCAAGGGATCGTTTTTATAAATTAAGTTTTTAAGTTGATATGTTTTCAAGCATATTTCACTTATATATTATTATTTATGGCCTTCCTAAAAATAAAGCCAACAATACAAACATCAAATAAAAGTAAGAGCTAAACATTACCTTTCTGGCACTTTTAACATCCATATTTTTAAAAAGCAAAATACTTACATACACCATCCATAAATTGCATATAAATAATATAAATGAACAAATTATCCCTCTTGTTCCGATATCTAAAATTCCTGTAAAGTATGGTAAAAAACCAACCGGAATCATCATTGCACTATATATTACAGTTTGTAAAGCTGTAAATTTTGTTGGTCCTTTATCTCCAGGTAACAGCTTAAATCCTGCAATGGTGTAATCCTGGTGTGCAAGCCAGGCAATTGCCCAAAAATGAGGGAATTGCCATAAGAATTGAATGCCAAATAAAATCCAGCCTCCAATTCCAAAATTACCTGTTGCTGCTACCCATCCAATTAAGCAAGGTAAAGCTCCTGGTATTGCACCAACAAGTACTGCTATTGAATTAATCTTTTTTAGGGGTGTATAAACAAACCCATATAAAAGTAAACCTGCCAACCCTACCAGTGCACTTTGGGAATTAAACCAATACCAAAAAATAAATACACCCAGCATTCCAGTAATAACTGCAAAAGTTGTTGCTTCAGCAACTGACATTCTTCCGCTTGCCACTGGCCTTGCCGAAGTGCGTTTCATTAATGCATCGGTATCTTTTTCCAATACCTGGTTAATGGCATTTGCAGAACCTGTTATAAGCATACCGCCTACAAAAAGTAAAAGAACTGATATTACTTTAGACCGAACATATAACAACTCATTCGGGGCTATTAAAAAACTTACAACCGTACTAAACACCACCATAAAACTCAGGGTAAATTTGATTAACAAAAAATAATCTTTAGCCCTTGTTGCCAATGCGAATGATGTTGAATTGGCTATGGTAGTTTTGTCTTGTTCCATTACAACTTGGATTGATGGTTGATAATTCAAGTTATGTTGTTCCATTTCCCCCATCATCCTTTTAGTATTCTTCAATTTCCTTTCCTCAAAAATCTTTCTATTCTCTCAATTATTTATTTACTAGTGATGGCTTTCATTTTCGCCAACAGGCTCTGTCTGCGGAATGAATTCTCTTCCATCTTTACCGTAATCATAAGCACCTCTGTATACTTCTGGAATTTCTCCAACCCAGTTACCATGTCCTGGACGAATTGGTGTTGTCCATTCCAATGTATTTGCACCCCATGGATTTGCTGTAGTTACCTTTCTTCCCTTAAAAATACTATGGAAGAAATTTAAAACAAATAACAGCTGAGCTGCAAAAACAATCATTGCCACTACGCTTATAAACTCATTCAACCCTCCAAACATTTTAAAAGATTCCCAACCTGAAAAATCATAGTAGCGACGAGGCATACCCGCTAACCCCTCATAGTGCATTGGCCAAAAAATAAGATAAGCACCTATAATAGTAATCCAAAAATGTATATAAGCAAGCGTATTATTCAAATAACGTCCATACATTTTAGGAAACCAATGGTATACGCCTGCAAACATTCCAAAGAAAGAAGCAACGCCCATTACAATATGAAAGTGAGCAACCACAAAATAAGTATCATGTAAATGAATATCCAATGCAGAGTTGCCAAGGAAAATACCGGTTAAACCACCGCTGATAAATAAACTCACAAAACCGATAGCAAAAAGCATTCCCGGAGTAAACCTGATATTGGCACGCCATAAAGTAGTAAGCCAGTTAAATACCTTGATGGCTGATGGCACAGCAATGAGCAACGTAAGCAACACAAAGAAAGAGCCCAGAAAGGGATTCAATCCTGTTACAAACATATGATGCGCCCACACAAGGAAGGCCAATATTGCAATTGCAAATAAAGAACCTACCATGGCCATATAACCAAATATTGGCTTGCGGCTGTTTACAGAAATAATTTCCGAAGACATTCCCATAGCCGGCAATAATATAATGTACACTTCCGGATGCCCTAAAAACCAAAACAAATGCTGGAATAAGATTGCACTGCCACCTTCGTTTGGTAAAATTTTTCCATTTACATAAATATCACTGAGGAAGAAACTTGTTCCCAGGTTTCTGTCGAACAATAATAATATAGCACCTGATAATAAAACAGGGAAAGACAAAACACCTAGTACTGCAGTAAAGAATAATGCCCAAATAGTAAGGGGCATTCTTGTCATACTCATACCTTTCGTACGAAGGTTTAATATTGTAGATATATAATTCAACCCGCCAAGTAATGAACTAACAATGAACATAGCCATACTTGTTAACCATAAATCCATCCCGATTTTAGAACCACTGGATGCATCTCCCAAAGCACTTAAGGGAGGATAGATTGTCCAACCCCCACTTGCAGGACCTGTTTGAACAAACAGTGAAGAAAACATAATAATAGAAGCAAGGAAGAAGAACCAATAACTTAACATATTTAACAATGGTGAAGCCATATCTCTTGCACCAATTTGTAATGGAATCAGGAAGTTCGCAAATGTTCCGCTAAGGCCCGCAGTTAATACAAAAAATACAAGTATCGTACCGTGCATTGTAACCAGTGCATAATAAAATTCAGGCAGAATTTTTCCTCCTTTTGCCCAATGGCCTAACAAATCTTCCAGCCATGGAAAAGTAGATTCAGGATAGCCTAACTGCAAACGAAACAGTACAGAAAATAATCCTCCTATGATTGCCCAAATCATTCCTGTAATCAGGAATTGTTTGGCAATCATTTTATGATCCTGGCTAAAAACATATTTAGTTATAAATGTTTCATGATGATGGTGTTCGTGGTGTGCTTCGTGCCCATGATGAACATCTGATTCCTGTAGTTCTAATACGTTACTCATTTTTCTTACCTTTTTTAGATAACCAATATTATTTACCTGAAGCCATAACAGCTGCAAGTGGCATTTGTTTTACTGAAGAAGTATCAGTTGGGGTAGCATTTGGTGCTTTATCAGGAAACACGGTGTAGTATTCCGGCTTTTGTGTGGCTAACCACATTTTATAATCCGCAGCACTCTCTACTATAATTACACCCCTCATTGAAAAATGTCCTTTACCACACATCTGATCGCAACTAATTTCATAAACAAAATTAGGATTGCCTGATCTTACTTTCATTTCTTCTGTAGTGTACAAAGGCGTAAACCACAATGTTGTCGGAATGCCTGGTACAGCATCCATTTTTAACCTGAAATGAGAAAGACCTACATCATGTATTACATCTTGTGCATTGATTACAAATTTTACCGGCTTATTTACTGGAATATGCATCGTGGCAGATACATGAATATCATCCAGACTTGCCGGATCATTAAAATCTACACCAAGACTATTTGCACCTTTTGTTAATTTATAATTCTTTTTACCTAAAATATTATCTGGCCCTGGATAGCGAAATTCCCATGCAAACTGATGACCTGTTACCTCAACCACTACTGCATCTTTGGGAGCATCACTCGTCATTTTAAACCAGTATTTTAAACCAAATACTACCAGTACTGTTAAAAATATAGCTGGCACAGTTGTCCAAAGTAATTCAAGTTTTGTATTGTGTGGAAAATAAAAAGCCTTACGGTCATCATTTTCCTGATATTTGAAACTAAACCAAAATAATAATACCTGTGTTACTACAAAAACTACTCCTGTGACCCCGATAGTTATATATAACATTAGGTCGATTTTCTGTCCCATTTCTGATGCTGCTCCCATCGGAAATAAGGTTTTTGAATAGTACAAATCATTGCACCACCAAACACCAATAAGGCCCAATATTAAAAATGAAATCAATAAAAAAGCGTTGATTTTATTATTCTGTTTCCTTGCTTTTTCTTCGCCCTTCAAAACGCTTACGTATTCACTGGCCTTCGCAATCTGAAAGATGACTACGAATATCATTACTACGATCGCTATCAACAAAAACTGTGTCATGATGCAAAATTAAATTCAGTAATTATTATTCCTATATATTGTTTAACGGGTGTATCTATATTTTTTCTTTTACTACAAACCCGCCATAAAGTCCATTAAAATTCAAACATTATTATGTATGGTGAATCATACTCTCTTTTAAGAAAGGATGATTTTTTACGGTTAAAGAATGGCTGCTTAAATAAACGCCAACCCTCCACATAATAATACCAATAAATAACAGTGCTATCCCAAATTCAAAAGGCATCATTTCTGCATGCTCATATAAAGTGCCTGGCATAACCATTTGCCAAAAATCTATCCAATGTCCGAAAATAATCAATATCGCCATAAAGGTTAATAAAGTATAGTTGCGTTTTGAACTCTTTTTCATTAAAATCAATAACGGACAGGCAAAATTTAATATCAGGTTTAAAAAGAAAATACCACGATAAGGACCTTGTACACGAATTTTAAAATAACCTGTTTCTTCAGGAATATTGGCATACCATATTAACATGTATTGCGAGAACCACAGGTATGTCCAGAATACAGAAAATGCAAACATAAATTTTCCGATGTCATGGATATGTTCTTCGGTAACATATTCTAACTGTCCATTGTTTTTTAAATACACAATAAATAGTGCTATCAATGACATGCCGGCTACAAATGAACTTGCAAAGGTGTACCAGCTAAACATGGTGCTGTACCAATGTGTATCAATGCTCATTAACCAAAGCCATGGTATGGTAGAACCTACACTTAAACCGAAAAAAACTATAAATAATGCAGCCCACAAAATATTTTTCTTAATCCATTTATTTCCCGTTTCATAATCCATTGGACCATCTTCATCACTTTTTAAACTCAATGAGCGCATTTTATTTCCTAAGAAAGACCAAAGGAAAATAGTGATTGCACTAAAAACTGAAAAGAAAACGGGGTTTAAAAATCCACTTTTACCTTTAATAATTTTGTCATTTGCTACGGTCTCTTTATTTACCCAATGATAAATATCATCATGACCACCCCAAACAATAGCCATCAAAATTAAAAATGCGATTACTCCTAAAACAGGAACAACACTTGAAATAGCTTCGGGAACCCGACGCAATGCAACCTGCCAACCGCCCATGGCTAAAGTAGTTACTCCTATAAAAAACATTGAGGCATTTACAATTAACAGCCAATAAACAGCATTTTGCAATAATACTGCCCAAAAGCGTGTACCATTTATATTTTCACCATGCCCTGCATGGCTAAAAGGATGATACATAATAAAACCATACAGCAATGCAATTGCTCCAACGATAAGCAGGCCCATCGTCCACTTTTTATAACTGCCTGGTAATTCGAATGACTGATTCATCTAATCTTTATTTTGAGTGAATTCTTTTATTTCTATCCTTTTTTTGTAATTACACTATCCATCTTTTTTACAACAGTGTCTTTTTTTACAGCCGCAATTTCTGTTGCTGTTGCAACCTAAAGCCGTTGCAACAGCAACAGAAATTGCGGCTGTAAAAAAAGACACTGTTGTAAAAAAGATGGATAGTGTAATTACAAAAAAAGGATAGAAATAAAAGAATTCACTCAAAATAAA
>JANXSR010000050.1 GCA_025352625.1 Ferruginibacter sp. | reverse complement strand
ATTTTATTTAGTAAAAAATCAGTAGCCTTTGAAAATGTAGGTGAATATAAATTTTGGGCAAATTATTTTGGGTTTATTAAAAACTGTGTTGAAAAACTTTATTCTTTGGGAATTATTGTAAAAACAGAAAGAATAGGAGTTCGTTATGCATCAGTTTTAGGAAGTAGACAAAGCTTTACTCAGATTTTTAAAAATACGCCAACTTTATCTATAGGGCTTGAAGAAAAAATAGAAATTTATAGAACTGTAATATTTAAGCAAGATTTCAAAATGGCTTTACATATTGCAACTAACGCTAAGGCTACTCAAACGGCTACCCAAATAACAAGAGAAGGTGTTTATATAGACATAGACGCTTCTGTCGAAAATCCACCGAATAATTATAACGATATATTGAAGCGTATTGATGAATTACATACAGAGGAAAAGCATTTGTTTTTTGGATTACTTAAAGAAAGTTTCATTGAAACACTTAACCCTAAATATTAATATTATGGATGCTCAAAATATTGAGGTATTTTCCTTATACGATTATGCTTCGTTTGCAAAAAGAAATAAGGTGGAGTTTGAAATTAATGACCTGACATATCATTTTAATGCGCCTATTAGTCATAATCAAGGGTTAAAGATTTTGCCTTCTTCAGAAAATAGAGGCAGTAGATATGTTAAGATAGAAGAAACAAAGTACTCTCTGACAAATTTGAACAATAAGATTGCATCTGAAAATAATTATCTTATTCAGCAGCAAATAGAAAATTTTGTTTTTATATCCAACACATTTGATTTAGAAAAAGAAAGGTTGGAAAAGAAAGGTGCCGTAATCCCTGCCAAAGCATTTGTTATTTTTAATGAGTTAAAGAATTTACTAAACGATTTACCTATTGAAAATTGTGGTGTAGAATTAATGGAAGAAAAAGTAAAAATTACAGTGACATTGCCAGATAATAAAATGATAATGGTATCTAAGCCAATGGAAGCCAGAAAAAAAGGATATGATGAAAATGAAATAATGGCATCTTTTTTTATTAATAAAAGAATGATAAATTCGAATGTGTCAAAAATTGAAACGTTTAAGGAAAGCTTTGATGAGTTTAATTTTTCGGCAGAGCAATAAAGAAATTTCTGTTCCCGATATTTTACCTATTAATGAATCTGCTTACCCTCAATGTATCCTTCCTGGAATAAGCTATAAGTTACAAATAGACTTGAAACAATTGTTTGCAAGGCAAAGGGTATTTATAGTAAGGCGTTCAGATATTCCGATTGAGGACACTTTTACACTTGCCGGTACTTTAAGAGAAGATGCAATAAAGCCAGAAGATTTACCCCTAATGTCAATGAATTTGTTAGGTGGTTTATTTGAGCCAGACTATTCAAAATTTGTCCCAGATAAAAACGGCAGGTCTAAGTGGGGGAAACAAGCAGTTTCTCTATTAAATTATACCTTTGAGACAAAAAATACCTATTGTTTAATTTACATTGAAGCAAATTTGATTGACGAAGTAAAAATTAAATACTTTCATCCATATAAAAATAACAGCGAATTAGTCAAGCAAATAAAGGAGCATTTTGGAGAAGACCAACTACCAAAAACTGAGGATGGAAAATATATAGTAATGGGCAATACCGAGGTTAAACATGATCCAACAAACTTAAATTATTGGCATGTTGAATATGACGTACAGCAATTCAATAATAAGCCTATAAAAAATAGTGGCCAGAAATTTTTAATGGAGTATTGTAAAGACATTATTAAGGACGCTATTTGTGGAGCTGCAACGCAAGAAATAGGAGAGTTAACAAAGATATCAGATGAGTTTTATTTGGAAGTATAACTAAAACTTTATTTTATATGAGTAATTCTAAATTTATCCAAGTCCAAACTATATATAATTAAAGGGCCGGTATTTATTTTCGTAGACAATATAACATCTGTAAAATCTTATTTAAGAGGTTCTTTAATAACATTGAAAGAAATAAAAAATGGGAACAATGTTGAGATTCGCATTTCGGCGCATTACGTAATGTAATAAATATGATTAACCAAGTCACAAATTGTTAATCAAATCTAACTTGTTTCTTTGTATCAACATCATAAACGCCACCCTTTGCTTAACTGTACAAGTGTGCGACGCCACCGCAGTTCCACATAGCTTCTTAGCCGGGACAATATTTTTTTAACTTCTTAAACCATCATCAAAACCTGCCCACAATTTTAAAATTAACCAACCTCGGTGTTAACCTGTTGGGGATGCTGTATACGGTGTTGCTGAAATCTTTTATCAACTGGTAACTGATGGTGTTGGCACGGTCAATTAAATTAAATACTTCAAAACTGGCCCAGATGTTTTCAAAATTTTTAAACGGACTGTGGCTCCTGCGATTATTTTTTTCGCTTAATAACAAGGCACTAAAACCAATGTCAACCCTCAGGTAAGGATCAATAATTAGTGCATTGCGGTAACGGCTGCTGTTGGGAATATTGTAAGGCATATTGCTGCCATAGATCATGTTCAGGTGCACCTTAAAATTTTTATTGGTGGCTAAATAATCCTGTAAAAATAATCCGATGGTAATTAACCTGTCGGTGGGGCGCCTTACCCAGCCTACATCCTGCCGCATGCTGTCAACAGGCACCTGGTCCTGCGTTTTTGATGTAATGGTTTCTCCGGCGGCATTGAAATAATTGTAATAATGATCGCCTTCGAGATTTTCTTTGGTTCTCATAAGGCCAATGCTCAACCAACTTTCTGCATCTTTTACCAGTTCGCCATACAACCTTGTTTCTATACCATATGCATAAGCTTTGGCATTATTGCTGCCGCTATACCGGATACGTACATTATCAATATCATAAGGTATTACATCTCTTAAATTTTTATAGTATGCTTCTGTAGTTATGCGAAACGGCCGGTCGCCAGATATAAAATTATAATCCATACCGGCAACTACCTGATAACTTTTTTGTGCTTTTATACCGGTGTTTAAACTGCCATCATATCTTCTTAATTCCCTGTAAAAAGGAGGTTGGTCATAAATGCCTGCAGCCAGTTTAAAGATGATGTCTTTTTTCCAATTGGGTTTTAAACTTACCTGTGCCCTTGGGCTTATTAAAAATTCTCTGTTAAGCGAATTGTAATTATATCTTATGCCACCCTGTAATGAAATTGAATGTGTATTGTTTACAAAGTTGATATTGTCTTGCACATAACCACTATACTTTTGAATAGTAAGGTTGGCATTGCTGTTTAAAAAACTGCTGAGGTTATTGGTGTTCACAGGCAAAGAATAACCGGCACTATCCTGATATTCCCATTCGTATAATTTATCTGATATTCTCGTTTGTTCTATACTGTTACCAAACTGTATAAAATGTTTTCCTTTGTCGATACTGCCTTTTACACCAGCGTTCCATACAGTAATATCCAATTTATTGCGGCCATAATTTTGGTAAAAGCCTGCTCCCAACGGGTTAATGATTTGACCATACGTACTACTGGTATGGTCAAAATCTCTGTCGCCAAAAAGGTAGGTACTGCCAATATCAAAATTCTCATTTTCTTTATTTTTAAAACGGCTCAGCATCCACTTTATTTGTACTTTTTTATTGGGTTGATGTATTGCGGTTAGTCCAATAAGGCTGGTATTGTAGCCGTCTTTTTCCTGTCCGTTAAAAAATATGTCCAGGCCCAGGTTAGCTGTAAAAAGTGGGGAAAAAACGGACGTTGTTTTTTGAGCCGATTCGGGAATCAATGTAAATTTTGTAGCAGAAAAGTTGCCCAGCATTTCCAGTTGCCATTTGTTATTTAATTTATAGGTAAGGTAGCC
>JANXSR010000445.1 GCA_025352625.1 Ferruginibacter sp. | reverse complement strand
AAGATGAGGAAGAAATGGCTCTTACATTGAATGGGAAAAAAGCAAAAATAAAATTGACGGATTTTAAAACGCTGGCTGAAAACCTGCGGATAAATGAAAAAGTTTATTACAATAGTTTTAAACGCTTCAGCAGTAAAAATGTGGAAGTGATGAATTTGATTGACCGAAGTTTTTTGGATAAAAAAATGAAGAAGGGGTATAAGGAAATTTGGATGAAGAAGCAGGAGGTGTTTGGGTAATTAAACTAAATGCTCGTTTAAATTCCTTCCGTCCCAATATTGTAAAAGCAATCCTTTCTTATTGTCTGTCTAAAGCACGTCGAATGTTATTTTCAAGTTCACCTACTTTGTCTTGGCTTATGGTGTCATTTACAATAATTATAAATCCTAAATTTTTGCTTGGGTACAAAATACAAAGCGAATTATATCCAATTTTCGTGTTCCCGTCGTGATAAATATATCTCTCGCCATTATTATTATTGTCCATCATCCAGCCTAACCCAATACCAAAGCCTTTTTCTTTTCCATAAGTAAGTTGATGAGTCAAACGAATAGCTTTATTTTTCATTGAAAAGTTGGCTTTAATGTATTTGAGCATGTCATTTATTGTGGTGTTCATTGTCGGTCCGAAATAAAAGCCTCTTAGATTTAAAAATTGTTGAGACTTACCATTATTATTATAACCTTGAACAGAATTAGCAATTTCAATGCCTGTCAAAAATGGTTTAGTGTTATACATTTTTAAATGTGTCGTTAAATATTGGGTTACTATTTTCTCATAAGGTTTGTGATAAATATTTTCAAGCAATAAAACCAAAACCATCATTGCACTGCTGTTATATTGAAACTTTAAGCTTGGTAATGTGTCAAGTTTAATATGATGTAAGTCGGCAATTAAACTGTCTTGATTATAGAGTGAATAAAATTTTACTTGTTCAGGAATAGCTAATTTTCTTAGGCTGTCTTGGGTTGTTGATGAAAATACTCGAAAAGTCCTTGGCAAGCCTGATGTGTGGTTTGCAAGATTCTCAACTAAAATTGGTTTACCATTGTATTGCAAATTTGGGTATGAACTTGGTAAAAATTTTCTTATGTCGTCATTTAGGTTTAGTTTTTTGTCAATTACAGCTTGGGCAAGAATTGTCGTAACAAAAGTTTTTGCTACCGAACCAATATTGTAAAAGTTGTTGGCAGTAGCAAGTTTGCTTCTCCCGTAATTGTATGTGTATTTTTTGTTTTTGTAATAAACACCAATTGAAACTCCATTTGTATTACTGTCTTGCAAATAAATTTTGGCAGCATAGTCAATAGCTGTATCCAGTTTGTTTTTCAGTTTATTGTCTGTTAAAACTGGGCTATTTTTCTGGCCAAAAACTGTTGGACAAAAGAATAATGCAATAAAAAACAGTCTGCTACCTTTTAATTTATTGTAACTCTTCATTTTCCTTTTTATAGAATTTGTCGGGTGTTGGAATAATGTAGTTGGCAACATTTATACTCCCGATAAAATACGTCTTTTTAAAACAATTTTTGGAGCTTACCTCTTTCTAAGTATTTTTTTGTAAAAATTGCCATTAGATTACAGTGGCGTAAATACAAATCAGATTGGTTTAAAACTCAGCTAAAATGCTAACGTTTGTCAAAAGATTTTGCGACTTAAGTTCAAGTAAAATTAAGGCTGTTTTATAACAATTAAAAAATTAAAAATATCTTCACTTCCCATCCAACTCTTTCAACTTTTCATTCAAATCCACCAGCCCAGCTTTCTTCAAACACTCATCAGAAAATGATATTAACTCTTGTAAAGATTCTTTAGAAAAAATATCCATCAGGCTGCCTGATTTATCATTGTCTTTAATGGTTAGACCACGTTCAATAATACGGTTCAGCAACAACACATTTCTTCTGCTGATTTGTAAATTCAATTTCACTGTTTCGTTCATGCCGGGGATACTTAAAACAGTATCATATACTTTGGCAACTTCATTTGTATTCATAAAAATATTTTAGAGGGTAAAATTATTCTCTATCAGGCAAACCATCCCCCTTCAAATTCAAGGAGGATATTTTTACGACATAGCAGTTGTTTAACTTTGTTATCGAAGCAGTAAGTGAATAAGAAAAGTGGTGTTATGAAAGCTGAACAAAGAATTTCTTCTTTTAAAGAAGCCAAAGAAATAGACCTGGTGGAGTACCTCTCTGCACTCGGTTTTAAGCCTGCAAAAATCCGGGGCAATAATTATTGGTATTTGTCACCACTCCGGGATGAAAAAACACAGTCCTTTAAAGTTGACCAAAAAATTAATTGCTGGTACGACCACGGGCTGGGTAAGGGGGGCAACCTTATAGATTTTGGAATACTTTATTTCAATTGCAATTCTACAGATTTTCTGCAAAAATTAAACAGAAACTTTTTTCTTCACCAGCCCGTTAAAGCGGATTTATCCAAAGAAATAACAGCACCTAAACTTACTGTGCTGGGCGACTTTACTCTTAGTTCTGCCCACCTTATCAATTACCTGGCAAAGAGAAAAATACCTTATGAAATTGCAGAAAAATATTGCAGGGAAGTCCGTTACCAAATGAATGATAAGGTGTATTATGGAATTGGGTTTAAAACAGACAGCGGCAGTTTTGAGATAAGAAACCCGTTTATGAA
>JANXSR010000432.1 GCA_025352625.1 Ferruginibacter sp. | reverse complement strand
TGCTTTGTGCAGCTGCATTGGCGACGCACTCTTGTGCGGTATACCGCTGAGGGGCTTTTATCTTAGCGTAGTCACTTTGTTAGTTTAAGATTTTCATTTTTCCTTTTATAATGGTGCAAGTAAAATATATGTGCTATTTTTAGAAAGTGCCACTATATTGATTATGAATAAAAAGACCCTTTCCGAAAGAGATATCTGCACCAAATACATTACGCCCGCTATTGCAAAAGCTGGTTGGGATGTAGTTAAACAAATATTAGAAGAAGTTTCATTTACAGATGGCAAAATTTATGTGAGGGGTAAATTAACTGCAAGAGGTGAAAGAAAACGAGCAGATTACATTCTGTATTACAAGCCAAACATTCCCATTGCAATTATTGAAGCAAAAGACAATAAACAATCCGTTAGTGCCGGTATGCAGCAGGCTTTAAACTATGCGAAAATTTTAGACATTCCATGTGTTTTCAGCAGTAATGGGGATGGTTTTTTATTTCACGACAGAACTATATCAGATGGAAATATTGAAACCGAAATTTCATTAGATCGGTTTCCTTCACCTGAACAACTTTGGGAGAAATACAAAACCTATAAAGGCATTACAACACCAGCCGCCGAAAAAATTGCCTCCCAGGATTATTACTTTGATGGCACCAGCCGCAAGCCAAGATACTATCAGCAAATTGCAGTTAACAGAACCGTAGAAGCCATAGCCAATGCACAAAACAGAATATTGCTGGTAATGGCAACCGGAACAGGAAAAACGTATACGGCATTTCAAATCATTCACCGGCTTTGGAAAAGTGGCGCAAAAAAACGTATCCTGTTTTTAGCAGACCGCAATGCTTTACTGGATCAAACAAGACGGGGCGATTTTAAACATTTTAAAGATAAAATGACTGTGGTTAAGCACAGGAAAATTGATAAGAGTTATGAGATTTATCTTGCCTTATACCAGGGCTTGTCAGGATCAAATGAAGATGCAAATGTGTACAAACAATTCTCTCCTGATTTTTTTGATTTAATTGTTATTGATGAGTGCCATCGTGGAAGTGCAAAAGAAGACAGTAGCTGGAGAGATATTTTAACCTATTTTAAAAATGCCACGCATATTGGTTTAACCGCCACACCAAAAGAAACCAAAGAAACCAGCAATACCGAATATTTCGGCGACCCTCTATATACCTATTCGCTTAAACAAGGCATTGATGATGGTTTTCTTGCACCTTACCGGGTAATTAGAGTTGGGTTAGATATTGATTTGGAAGGGTGGAGGCCACCAAAAGGTTTTAAAGATAAAAACGGCAATGAAGTGGAAGACCGTATTTATAACAGAACAGACTTTGACAGAAACATTGTTGTAGAAGAAAGAAGAAAGCTGATTGCAAAAAAAGTGTCAGAATTTTTAAAAGGTTTTGACCGCTTTGCAAAAACGATTTATTTCTGTAGCGATATTGAACATGCAGAAAACATGACTTCCTTGCTGAGAAATGAAAATGCAGATTTGTCAGCAGCCAATTACAAATACGTAATGCAGATAACCGGTGATAACGATGAAGGCAAAAGAGAGCTGGACAACTTTATTAATCCCGAAGAAAAATATCCGGTAATTGCCACCACATCCGAACTGATGACTACCGGTGTGGATGCACAAACCTGTAAAGTAATTGTGCTGGATAGTGAAATAAAATCAATGACCAAGTTTAAGCAGATCATTGGTCGTGGTACAAGGATCAATGAGGAGTTTGGCAAGCTTTATTTTAATATTCTTGATTTTAGAAACGTAACTGATTTATTTGCTGATAAAGATTTTGATGGTGACCCCATAAGAGTAAAACCGGTTTCTGAAGATGTTGACCTGGGTGAAATTATAGATGAGGAAGAAAATGACATTACGCCAATTATTGATGAACTAACAGGCGATGAAATCATCATTGAACCTGCAACTATCAGGAATTTATCTTCCGAGCCAGGTACAGAATATATAAAAAGGGGAAAGGTTTTTGTAAATGGCGTTGATGTTTCAATTTTGATAAGCCGTGAAATGTATTTTGATAAGGATGGCAAACCAATCACCACCAGCCTTAAAGACCATACCAAAGAAATCATAAAAAGCAAGTTTGCATCACTGGATGATTTTTTAAATAAGTGGAATAACACCGAACGTAAAGAAGCCATCATTGCAGAATTGCAGGAGCAGGGCATTTTGGTTGAAGCCTTATACGATGCTGTTGACAAGCGGGTAGACCTGTTTGATTTAATTTGCCATGTAGCATATGATCAACCACCCTTAACAAGAAAGGAAAGAGCCAGCAATGTAAAAAAGCGGAATTATTTTACAAAGTATGGAGAGCACGCTAAGAAAGTATTAGAAGCTTTACTGGATAAATATGCTGATGAAGGAATTACAAATATAGAAAGCATGGAAGTGTTACGGGTGCAGCCACTTACAGACTTTGGTTCGCCAACAGAAATCATTAGTGAGTTTGGAAGTAAAGAAAAATATTTGCAGGCTGTTAAAGAATTAGAAAACGAATTGTATAAAGCTGTCTGAACTATGAGTAAGAATGATTAAATGAATGCTATGATTAAAGAGCAGTATCCCGAGAGTGAATTAACTGGGAAAATAATAGGATGCGCTATGGAAGTGCATAGAATTCTGGGTAATGGTTTTCAGGAAGTTATTTATCAAAGAGCTTTAGGAATAGAAATGAACAGGCAGCATATTGCGTACAGCAGAGAACATGAAATGGAAATTTTTTACAAAGAAGAAAATATCGGTAGCCGTAGAGTTGATTTTTTTGTGGAAGGAAAAATTATGGTAGAATTAAAAGCATTGATTCAACTGGAAGATGTTCATCTTGCACAAGCCATTAATTACCTGGAAGCATATAATATGCAAATAGGATTATTGATAAATTTTGGTAGTAAGAGCCTGTAATTTAAAAGAGTAATGAAGCCTGGTACAAAAGTCTGAATTGTGATTTTAATGATTATCTGAACTATGATTAAAAATGATTAAATGAAAACTATGATTAAATAAATCACAGTCCATCAAATAATCAAA
>JANXSR010000415.1 GCA_025352625.1 Ferruginibacter sp. | reverse complement strand
CCGACCCATGCACATCATCAGTTATATCAGCAATGGTGGTAATTTTAAAATTGGTCTTTGCCATATCTTCCAACTCAAACAGCCGGGGTATATTTTTATTCCAGTAAATGCCGTTCAGCAAAATAGTGGTTTCACTAACATAGTTGATGAATTTGCAGCCGTATTTTTCGGGATGTTCGTGAAAATTATCCCGGCTATATTTACCGGTTTGTTTATCCATATACAAATCTGCTCCTTTAAGGTGAACATACACCGGATAACTAAATTTCTTTTCCAGGTATTCGTCGGCCTCCACTTCGTGAATACCAAGCAGGTTCATTATTTCCAGCACACCGTGGGCTACACGTCCACTTCCGGTAACAGCAATCTTAATCACCGGCACTTTTAATCCAAAATAAGTATGTATCAATTTTTGGAAACTATTTACCGTTCCTACCCTTTGCAGTTTAAATAATCCCGACCGGTTACCATACGCCATCATGCCATTGTGTGCGCCAACAATACCTGCAAAAAAACCAAAGCCAATTATCCTGGTGCCATCTTCATGCTCCAGGCATTCATAATCAATCAGCGTAATTTTTTTTGCAGCAATTGTCTGTATTAACTTTTGATTGTAAGATTGCAATTTTTTTGTGTGCGAAAAAAAGAGGTAGGTTTTTCCGGCAATCAACATATCTACCGGCACTTCCTTAATCCCAAGCAACACATCACAATCACTTATATCTTCCTGCACGGTTATACCTGCTAACTGGTATTCCTTGTCGCTATAACAACGGCTGCTGCTTTGCTGAACCATTACTTTTACATCTTCAAAATTTTTGTGCAACCATTTGCATTGAGCCGGTGTAAGTGCCACCCTGCTATCGCTGGGTATTTTCCCTTCTCTTATTAATCCAATTTTTAACATCCACGCCTGTATTTAAACTGCAAGGTATTATTAATTTGGAAGTTGACATTTGTAAGTTGACATTTGCTGTATGAATTATTTTGAATTATTTGATATTCCGGTAAGTCTTACTATTGACAAAACAAAGCTTGCAAAGAAGTATTTTGAATTGCAAAAAAAATACCACCCCGATTTTTTTACACAGAATAATGAAGCAGAGCAGGATGAGGCATTGGAAAAGTCATCTGCCATCAACAAGGCATTAAAGATTTTTCAAAATAAAGACAGCACCATAAAATATGTGCTGCAATTAAAAGGCCTTTTGGAAGAAGAAGAAAAATATCAGTTACCACCTGATTTTTTGATGGAGGTGATGGAGTTGAATGAGCAGCTATCGGCTGATTCAGCCACCGCTATTGAAGTTTTTGAGAAAGAAATTTACACAGAAGTCAGTTCCATTATAGACGGCTATAATGATACTTCAACAACAACTGCAGACCTGTTAAAAGTGAAAGAATATTATTTTAAGAAAAAATATTTGCAACGTATTTTGGACAGGTTGGATGATTGACGTAATATTGCAGCCCGTTAAACAAATGCCCATGTGGCGGAATTGGTAGACGCAGCAGACTCAAAATCTGCCATTCGCAAGGGTGTGAAGGTTCGATTCCTTTCGTGGGCACTCAACCACCTATTTTAGGTGGTTTTTTTATGCCTATAAATGCAGCATTTACAATGGTTTTAGCGGTTTTACTTTCTTTTTGTTTCCTTTCATTTAACCTTCTTTTCTCAAAATTTGTACCCTAATTGTACCTTGAGGTACAATTGTATTATATTAATTCATACCTTAGAGAAAAGAAAATCAAACCAAAGTCAAATGAGTGTAACATTAAGGAGGCGAAAAAATGCTGATGGCACCACGTCATTAAGATTAGATATTTACACAGAGGGGAAGCATAAAATTGAGACATTAAAACACCTGCAACTTGCAAAAACTTCAAACGTAACGGATCGGGAAAACAATAAAGAGTTACTGCAAAAAGCAGAGGCCATAAGATTAACCAGGGCAGTGGAATTGGAGGGGAACAACTATAACATGGACAATGAGGCCGGCAAAAAAACAATTATTACTATATGGATGCAAATTTATATTGACAGTTATGCAAAGAAGGATAAGCGAAATATGCAGGGAGTATTAAACCGCTTTACCATTTTCCTCGCAGCAGAAAAAAAGACGGGCTTAACCTTTGGTTCCCTGAATGCTTTATTAATTGAAGATTTTATTGATTACCTGCAATCAAAAAGTAAAGGCGAAGGCGCTAAATCTTACTACAACCGGTTTAAAAAAATGCTAAAACATGCGTATAGAAAAAAATTCATGAAAGCAAACATACTTGAGGAAGTAGAACGCAAGGCAAAAGGGAACGCTGCAAAAAAGGATACATTAACCTTGGATGAAATAAAGGTTTTAGCAGCAACACCCACCGAAAGTAGCGAAGTAAAAAGGGCTGCATTGTTTTGTAGTGTTACTGGTTTAGCCTGGATAGATGTTAAAAATTTGGCATGGGGCAATATAAAAATGGATAGTCGTCAATTGGAAATAGTACGCTCCAAATTAAAAGCCGAAAATAATACCGTCACAATCCCTTTGAATAATACCGCAATTAAATTATTAGGTACGGAAGGTAAGCCAGGGCAAAAGGTTTTTAATTTACCAACAGCTAATGGTGCAAATAAATCCCTAAAAGCATGGGTAGTCAGGGCGGAGATCAATAAAAAAATTACCTGGCATAATCTAAGACATAGTTACGGAACTAACTTAATTTTTAATGATGTTGATATTTTAACTACTTCAAAACTGTTAGGGCACTCAACAACAGGCCAAACAATGAGGTATGTAAAAGCTGCTGATGAACTAAAACAAAAAGCAACGGATAAGCTAAATTTTGATTTGTAAAAGTGATTAAAGCTACGTAAATGAAAATTAAAATAGACGTGACTTACGATAGACTGATTATGGAGTTAGATATTATTGAACATATTTTTCAGGCTCAATTCCAAATTTACCCAGAGGGGAATCTATTCTTAATTCAATACCCATCTATCTGCAATGAAAACGGCCAAAGCGGCGTTGGCATTAACGGAAAATATATTGCATGGATGGATATTTTTTCAGATGTAGAATTATTCAACATACCTGCCTACAAAGAATATTTTATTAAAAGATTTGAATCTGCCAATAATCAATCTGTGATAATAAATGAATTAACGAACATCAGAGATAAAGCAATACGAACAAGAAATTTTTATAATAGTAATCTCATCGGTGAAAACAAAACTGTAATAAATACCCAAAAGGATGATGAGCATAACGCATGTATTTCAATTAGCCGTTACCATATTATGGGAATATATTTTGGATGTAATAGAATGAATAATAAATATCTCAAAAACGTTGAATTTAATTACATTTCGGACAATCATT
>JANXSR010000407.1 GCA_025352625.1 Ferruginibacter sp. | reverse complement strand
CCTCTTGCAACCAGTGCAGCATGCGATGTCATACCTCCTTTGGTTGTTAAGATGGCTTGCGATTTATGCATTCCATCTACATCTTCAGGCGAAGTTTCTTCTCTTACCAAAATAACTTTTTCACCCTTGCTTGCCCATTCCACCGCCTCGGCAGAAGAGAACACCACACGCCCTTTGGCACCACCGGGGCCCGCAGGTAACCCTTTGGCAATTGGCCTGGTTACTTTCTGTATAGCAGGGTCCAGCATGGGCAATAATAATTCAACAAGCTGATTGGGAGCTACTCTCAAAATGGCTGTTCTTGCATCTATCAGTTTTTCAGCATACATATCGCTGGCCATTTTTACGGCTGCAATACCATTGCGTTTACCTACCCTGCATTGCAGCATGTAGAGCTTACCTTTTTCAATGGTGAACTCAATATCCTGCATGTCTTTATAATGCTGTTCTAATCTTTTTTGAATGTCGAATAACTCTTTGTAGGCAACAGGCATTGTTTCCTGTAGTGTTGGCAAATCTTTACTCTGGTCGTTTTTAGAATAATCGTTTACCGGTGCCGGTGTGCGGATACCTGCCACCACATCTTCTCCCTGTGCATTCAACAGGTACTCACCATAAAATTTATTTTCCCCACTACCGGGATTTCTTGTAAAGGCAACGCCTGTTGCACTGGTATCGCCCATGTTACCAAACACCATCGATTGCACACTCACTGCAGTACCCCATTCATCCGGAATTTTTTCAATACGCCTGTATTCAATGGCCCGCTTACCGCTCCAGCTGGTAAACACTGCCCCAATGCTGCCCCACAATTGTTCATACGGATCTTCAGGAAATGGTTTGCCCAGCACTTTTAAAATGGTTATTTTAAAATCTTTTACGAGTGCTTTTAATTCGGGTACTGTAATGTCAGTATCAAATTTATAGCCTTGCTTATGTTTTACTTTTTCCAGTTTTTCATCCAATACTTTCCTGATTCCTTTGCCTGCTTTAGGTTCGATGCCGCCCGCCTTTTCCATCACCACATCTGCATACATCATTATTAAACGGCGATAGGCATCATAGGCAAAACGTTCGTCGCCAGATTGTTTTATAACACCCAATATTGTCTTTTCATTCAACCCTATATCCAGTACCGTTTCCATCATGCCGGGCATTGAACGTCTTGCTCCTGAACGTACCGATACCAGCAATGGATTATTGGTATCACCAAATTTTTTACCAATTTCCTTTTCAACTGCAGCCAATGCTTTTTGTACCTGGCTATTTAATTCTACGGGATATTTCTTTTTATTTTTATAGTATGCCGTGCATACTTCTGTGGTAAGTGTAAATCCCGGAGGAACAGGCAACCGGAGTTTAGGATGCCCCGCCATTTCTGCAAGATTTGCACCCTTGCCTCCCAATAAATTTTTCATAGATTCATTTCCATCTGCTTTACCGCCACCAAAATAATAAACATATTTGATAGCTTTTTTTACCTGTGCCATATGTACATTTTAGATTTATAAATTGATGCATATTACGCCCAAAGCACCTTTTATTTTATTACCTGCATCATGCTAAAAGGTGATCGTTATCACGTTTTAATAAACTGCATAACTATTGCTTTATTAATGCAGTTTAGTTAACATTTTAATGCCGGTTTTATTGGGAAATTAATAAAGTAACTGAGGATAGTAGCTGGATGGTTGTGTTTGAATGCCGCAGATAAATACACTACAAAAATTATTACATTTACAACAAGTATTACTAACCATGCAACGTAAAATATTTCTTTACCTTCTTTTTATTTTGTGCTGCACTAACAATGCACTAAAGGCGCAGACTATCCGTGAGGAAATGACAAAAAGTTATCCTACCTGTAATGATGTGTATATGAATGCGCTTAATGTGTTACCAAAGCTTTACCGGAGAAATGTCTTCGACTCCATGTACATTGCATTGGATATTTGGAAAGAGGCCTGTGGAGATATTCCGGAAATAAAATACACTACCCTGTTGCTTTCCATTGACCAGGCTACTTTTAAGGATAGTGTGTTGGATAGTTCGATCATAGATTTGTTGGTTAATTATTCCAACTCCTATCATTTCATTCAGCGAAACAGGGGCATCTATTATGAGCGGGAAAAATCATTTTATAAATTTAGTTCCGGCTGGGCAAGCCTTATCATTAAATCAAAGATGCTAAATGAAAATGAGCGATTGATCTGCAAGGTTTTTACAGATGAAATAAACGACCCTGTATTTGAAATAAAAACTAACCCTGAAAAATACCTGTTGTTTACAAAATTGGTAAAGCAGGATGAAGAAGCTCAAAGAAAACAACCCCGATCCAATACAACACTCATGACTGGGATATGGATGCCAACGGGCAAATTAAAATTATTGGGTAGCCACCCTTCGGCAGGCTTTCAATTTGGCCTCAGAAAAGGACGTAACCAAACTGATTTTACGGTGCACCTAAGATTTTTGAAAAGTGCCAGCACATTTTTAGTAAACAGAAACAATACCTTGTATGAAAGCGACGCCTATTTTGGCGGATATATTGGATTGGATTACACTTACTTTCTCACCAGTTCAGGACAGATTGAATTTGGCTTGATGGGTGGTCTTGGATATGATGGTTTTGACCTTTTTAAATCTAACAACAATTACCAATATCTGCGTCCGCTGTCAATAGGTTCTCTTAATTTAAATGGCGGCCTAAAGTTTAATTTTTTTGTAAGCTCCGCATTTTATTTTGGCTTGCAGGGGCGTTACAACTGGATAAATTATAACAATAAAGGAGGAACCGATATGAGCGGAAATGCTTTTTCTATTGATCTGATATTTGGTAAATACAGAATGGGATACCAGAAATGAAATTTAACTTAACATCTGCAATGCTCACTTTAATTCCAGATTAAAAAAGCGCAGGATGAGAATCCTGCGCCGACACAAATCTAATTTTCAAAATAGTACTGCAAAAAAAGCTGCTTAATAGTACCGTACTCCCTCAAGTATTGTACTATATTTGTCTTCAGGGTAGGAGTTTCTTTATTACTGTTTCCTTATTTTAGTGTTCGATTATAATATCTGTTAATTCTTACTATGCTACTTTTATTACCGGCAGTATAATTTTCGCCTCATTAAATTATCTATTAACACTTAAAGCAATTCCCCATACGCAACAACATAAGGCAATAGCAGACATAGGAAGAATCAAAATTAATTGCCAACAAACCTTATAAGCTACTGCAAGATTTAAAGCAAATCCAAAAATGCACACAGCAACAAGCAGTAAAATATATTGCCATAAATAAATACTCTTTATTTTAAATATTTCCATTTTAAAGTTTTAAATTTTTACTCAACGATCAGAGATACTTACCTCAATAAATTTAATACTGAATTCAAAGAAATGTGTTAAGTTAAAATAGGAAATTTTATCCCAACACTTTTAATAAAGAGAAACTCAATTACTAAAATCATTCCCCATTTTTATAATCTTAAATAAATAAATATATAGCACAAATGAAAAAATAGCGAATAAAAAAAATAAAAAAAATCGTATCATCTTTATAACACGCAATACCAGACCTCTACATATTAACAGTTTCATATGCTACTATTTTCGTTGCTACATGCAGGCTTTACATAGCCATTTCAACATTTTTAAAACTAAATACTTCAGCAATTGTCTTTTCCTGTTGGGCCATCACTACGTATCCTAAAGTCGGTATCATTAATTTATGAGTAGAATTTTTAATTGGAATCATACCGTTATTTGCATTGCTTTCAAAAGGGTGATCAATAATTAACTCAACAATACCACAAGTATTTATATCAATTTTAAAAAGGCTTAAATTGTTATACTTAGTAGTAAAATATAATAATTTTTCAATAACATCTTCCGGAATAATTACCGGCTTTCCTAACCAATATATAAAATTTATAACTCCCCCTATCTTTCTTATCTTCCCTATTTCCACATCCGAAATATAAACAAACACAAAGGATGGAAATAAAGGCTTAAGTGAAATTCTTTTTTTATTTCTATCGTATTTTACAATCCGGTTAAGTGGACTAAAATTTTCAATTTTCCTTTTTGTTAATTGAGCTACTACTCTTTTTTCACAATTTGGCTTTGTGAAAATTAAATACCACTTACTTTTCATCTGTTATATTTTCTGCAATTAAAAAATAATCAAACCAATTTTAAAGCCTTGCTGCATGTAATTTTATCAGGTTTCGGTTTTTCATTTCCCACATGTTGAATTAAAGATTGGGTGGTAACCAACAGGGTAAAATAAAAAAGTACTTCCTTTACTGGAATCGATACGACCCAGATTTTTAGTGATGCAAATCGACTTTTTTTTAATGCAAAAAATCTATTCCATAACCCGGTATTTATTAGGATATAGGGTCGTTTAAAAATTTCAAATATATTTTACTTATACTTTTCTTCTATACTAATACCATTACCTCTTACTTTAAATTGCCAATATTCTTTTCTTTGCCAGCTGCAATTGAAATTTGAGAAGCTGCATCTTTTCTTCTAAATTTAATTGCATCAGCATTAAGGTTTAGAAAAAAACTATTTCTGTTTGATATCGCATAATTGCTGACAATGAGAAAATTGTAACCATTCATTATTCATTTATCAGTTTTACTCAAAATAAATCAGGCACCAAATTTTCAATATGCCAGTTACTAAAATAGTGCTTAGTGATAAACATCTTAGTATGCTTTTTCTACTTAGTAAAGTAACATCAAAAGTAAAAGCAGTAACAACTGTTTTCGATAAGTGTGCTGGTAAATTAGATAAGATCGGTGATTTAACAGTTGGGAAAATGATTATTCTATATTTGGGAAAACGGCCCAATAGCATATTACAATTCTTCTTCTTTCATCATCGGCTTTATAATCTTTTATGGAAGGAATTGGGAACTCTTCTCCTCTGCCCTGACCGATGTATTCAACGTTTAACTGAGAGGCATTTTTAATTTCAGGAATCCGCTCTTTAAAAAGAATAGCAAGCTCTTTAATTAATTCGATAGCCCTTAATTCTGATAGCTTCTTATTTAAAATTTCTTTACTGGCACTTCCGCTTCCTATCATATTCGACAGGGTGTCATCTAAATTACTTTCTTGTATTATACTTTGTCCATCTGCAAAGCCTAATATTACAAGAGTGGCTGTTCTGGGGATATCCTGGTATTTGTTTAAAAAACTAACTAACGAATCTGCCATTGGCAAAAATGATTGCATAGCCAATTGCGCCTGCCCGGGTGGAATATGGTATAAGCCAGGCCCAAAAAAAGCGGCCTGATCAAACAAAACATAATTGGCTGTTCTTACTCCATCTTCCATCATCAAATACATTTTCATCCGCTCCACATATCTTTCGTAAAATGTATCCAACTGCGCAAGCTTGGGGAAAATTTCTTTTTTATATGCATTGCGAAAAGTTTTCTGATTGACGGCAAGGCCTTGCAAGGTAAAAATTTCTTCATTTATTGAATCTAATTTTAGCTTCAGTACTGATATTCGTTTATGCAGGCGGGTATTAATATTACTATCAATTTTTCGTTCGGCAAGTTTAGATTTACCTATAGAATCAATGGTTAATATTTTATTGTTTTCTATAACTTGCAAATTGTGCAGGGTACTTAATTTAGCTGAAACCTGTTGTAATTTTCTGCTACCAACACAGGAAAATAATCCGGTAATAAGTACAAAAAAAAGCAGGCAATTTTTTTTAGACATCGTATTTTAATTTGGTATGGCTTTAACTAAGAAACTATTTTTTTGAGGACAGGCTTAAACTGTTTTCAATTTATTGATTGCATTAAATTTTATAACACTTAGTAACCCGATGGATTTTATTAAAATAAAAACAAAGACGTCTTGAAACTTTTTTGTATCTATTAGTTGTTGTATTTGAAAACAAGTTGCATTAGAGAATTGACTTAAATTATTGATTGTATTAAAATGATTTTTTTGCATGCCTGGTTATGATATTGGCTAAAAAATATAATTAAATCAAATTTAAAGTTGGTTATACAACAGCTTTTAAATTATAGAAACAGGCAAGCTGGTTATACAATTAAGTAAAGTAATGATAAAAGTAAAAAGTACAGCAACTGTTTTCGCTAAGATGGCTGGTAAGCCAGACAAGACAGGTTATTTTGCAGGTAGAACAGGGATTTCTGACTGTTGGAGGAAACAGGCCTTCCTTTTGAAACTTTTATTTAGGTATTGCTTTAACATAGAAACCTGTTTTTACCGGCTGCATTGGTTTATTCAGTTGTCTATCATATTTAATTTTATGAATACCAATAGATCCATTTGATTCAATATCCGTACTACCAGGCGATGCCTGAATTTTAAGCCCAATGTTTACCAAGGTTGTTTTATCTGCAAAGAAAATGGCATCCGATACATGATTTACCTCAAATACATTTTTATAAGATTTTTTAGCAGCGAGGTTTGAATTATTGGGAAAAAACAAAAAATAAAAAATAAATACGAGCATTGAGTTAAGTCCGGAAAGCCATATTATTGTGATGGCAATATTTGACATTTTGCTAATTCTGATGAGTTCATCATCAGCACCTGAATTGTATTTATTCGATAAAGACAAAAAAGACATTTTATTTTGTAATTAAAATTTTATTAATGAGCAAATTTGTTTACACGTCTATCAATTCAACAAAGTCTTTTAAACACAATAAAAGCTGCTTACCTGCTTCTTCCAATGCTGGCAAATTACTGTCTGTATTCAGAAGTTGAACTACATAGTCAAGCAATCTTGCAATTTCTACATCCGATCCAAGCGGGGAAATAGTAGATTTCATGTGATGGCTAATTTTCCGAAGGTCATCAAAATCTTTTCGTGCAAGTGCATTTTCAAATAAGTGGCTTTCTTTTAACAACTCTGATTTTATTGTTTGTAGTATTAACTGCATAGATGCATAATTGCCATTGCATATTTCTTTAAGCAAACTTAAATCAATCAACGAAGGTAAATTACTGGCTGACAATTGTTGTGTTACAGCATCATCAAGATAAATATATTTTTTCAGTACCGATAAAAAGAGTTTCTCATCAATTGGTTTTGTAATGCATTCATTCATGCCGGCTGCAAAACATTTTTCTATTTCAATGGGTTGCACATAAGCCGTCATACCGATTACCGGAATATTTTTTTTCAGGTTATTCCTAATCTGGATTGTAGTTGATATACCATCCATCAGTGGCATTTGAACATCCATTAGTACAAGATCAAACTGATTTTGCTCAAGTAATTTCAACACATCCTGGCCATTTTCCACAATAACCGGGAATATATTAAATGGTATCAGTAATTTTTGAATAAGCAATTGATTCACCTTATTATCTTCTGCCAGCAATACCGTTTTACATTCGGGATCACTAATTATTGGATTTAATTTTTGTTCCGGAATATCTTTTCCCTGGCCAGCCAGCCTGTTAATTTTAAAGCGAACCATAAAACTAAAAAGTGAACCTTTGCCTGGTTCACTCTCAACAGTAACAGCCCCTCCCATTGACTGAATAATCTTTTGGGTAATTGCAAGACCAAGGCCAGTTCCGCCCTGCTGCCTTATAAATGAATTATCAAGTTGTTCAAACCTTTCAAAAATCAGTTCCTGCTTATCATACGGTATTCCTATACCTGTATCTTTTACAATAAAATGAATAGATTCCTCCTCATCATTTTTATCAGATAAACTAACTTCTAATTTCACATATCCTTCATTAGTGAATTTAATAGCATTACTAATCAGATTCATCAAAACCTGTTTGAGTCTATCCGGATCTCCGATAATGTTATCCTCTATATTATCTGCCAACAAAAGACTGAAAACTAATTTCTTTTCAATTGCCAATACCGAATAGGTTATTTCAATATTTTTTAATAATGCGGAAAGGCTAAACTGTTTATTTTTAATTGCAAGGGCCCCAGCTTCAATCTTTGAGAGGTCAAGAATATCATTCACAATATGCAAAAGACTTTCACTGGAGCTATTAATGATGTTGCTAAATTGCTGTTGTTCTTCATTTAGCTTTGTTTTTGACAACAAATTGCTAAACCCTTTTAATGCATTTAACGGCGTCCTTATTTCATGACTCATATTGGCCAGAAACTGATCTTTTATTTTTACTGATTGCAAGGCAAGTTTACGTGCTTGCTCAAGATCCCTAATTAATAAAAACTGCATTACTTGGCGGCGGATAATGATGGTGCCCAATAATAAAATAGCTGCCAGCGCTATAAATGCAAGTAACTTATTAAACAGGGAAATTTTTTTTGCAACCTGATTATTTTCATTAAGCGTACCCCCCAATGCCTTTTCCATCTCCATTTGAAAAGCAAGTGAGTTCACATAAATACTATCACCAAAATGCATTTTTCTAAGCGAATCTAATGAGGAACTATTCTTATCAGTTGATAAAATAGCAGATGACAACGCCACCTGTTGATTAACCAATGTAAAAATTTTTTCTAATGAAGATGAAATACCTGCTTCATGCATTATTTTATTAAGCATACCTGTTTTAAGCAGCAGTTTATTCAAAGAGTCTTTTATGGCAGGTCGGTTTTTAAAAACATAAGGAGGCTTTTCCAGCAACATTTTAGATTCAACCTCAAAAGAAAGATTAATCATTTCCTCTAGCCGGTTATTGACCAAAAAAGTTGCCGCTGCCTGTTTATTTCCCATAACAAGCCTATCAACCGATGATGAACTATTGATTTGAGTAATCACCAACACAGCCATCAGTCCCATAACTATCAAAACTATCCAAACAAAAAACTGGTATGATTTTTTCATGCTTTAAAAATACCTACAGAAAATTTAACTGGCTAAGCACTGAATTTTTATAAAATTCAGAAAGCGGTACTGAAATTGAATTTAGATATAAAACATTGTCTTCGATATAGTCTATTTTTTCAATTGACACAATATAACTTCTGTGTACTCTTATAAACTCTTTTGAGGATAATTTTTCTTCAAGCAATTTCAATGAAGTATGAATTACATAATTTTTTTCAGCAAAATGTATTTTAACATAATCCCCTTTTGCTTCAAGGTAATATATATCACTCAATAAAATTTTTCGAATAGTTTTCCGATCTTTTATAAAGATATAATCATTTGCTACTTCGTTAATAGTTACATCCTCCTCCTGTAATAACTCTGTTGCTCTATGTACTGTTTTTAGTAATCTTGGCAACAGTACTGGTTTAACAATATAATCCACCACATTCAATTCAAAAGCTTCAATGGCATAACCTCTGTTGGCAGTTGTAAAAATTGTAATAGGCTGCTCTTTCAATGACCGCAGTAATTCTATACCAGTCATATCGGGCATTTCTATATCCAGAAAAAGGATATCTACTTTATTTCGGGAAAGAAATATACTTGCTTCTATTGCATTTGAGCAATCACCTACAATTTTCATTTCAGGTATTTGCTCTAATAATTGTATTAATAATAAGCTTGCCACCTTGCTATCATCAACTATGAGGCAACTATAATTTCTACCTGTGCCTTGAATTTCCATCATGTTCAATTATTACTTTTTGGGTATTCAACAAATAATTATCTCTAAATTATTATTTATAATTCACCTGCAAATTAAATTATTAAATTTTTAACCTTTAAAAAACTGCTTTATTTTAGTGTAGAAACGTTTATCTGTAGTCAATTGTAAGCAAATAATATTGTTAGAAATAATAAAAAAGTGAAATTCTTAAAGACAATTTTTACGTAAAAAATTTATTCAAATACTATAATAACGTACCACCCTTCTTTGCTATTGCAATTAGCTAAACACTACCTGCTAAAGCAATAAATTTTTATTGCTTTTATGGCAAGGGTTAGAGGTTGAGTTTACAAGGATAAATTTGTTATCGAACGCCCTCCAATATTTTAATGTAATTAGCTCTTTCGTAGGCTGTAGGATCTGAAATATTTTGCTGACTCATGCTGCCCTTAAATGCACCCAGACTTTCAAAGCCCATCATGTACATCCAGTCCTGCACTTCTTTGTTCATCTTTTTTAAATAAGGAATATCATTTTTATACAAGGTAGAAGCTGTCATCACTACATCCGCCCCTGCAAGAATATATTTAATTACTTCTACCGCACTTTGCACGCCGGTTGTGGCTGCCAGCGACAGTTTCAGCTTTCCATACAATAAACCGATCCATAACAAAGGCAACCTGATTTCATTGGATTCGCTGAATTTCAAATCTGTTTTTATCTCCAGTTCGTTGATATCAAAATCGGGTTGATAAAAGCGGTTGAATAATACCAATGCATCTGCCCCGGCATTTTTCATTCGCAGTGCCATATTGCCCATGGCGCTGAAATAAGGATTCAGTTTTACCGCCACCGGAATTTTTACATTTTGTTTAATGGCTTCTATAATATTCAGATAACGGTGTTCCACTGCTGAAGAAGACAGGTTTATATCGCCGGGAATAAAAAATATATTTACTTCAATACCATCTGCTCCTGCCTGTTCCATCATGCTGCTGTAATCAATCCATCCTTCATTGGTAATACCATTGAGGCTCCCGATGATTGGAATTTTTACCCGTTGCTTTGCTTTGCGGATATGCTCCAGGTATTCATCTGTGCCTACGCTAAAATCTTCCAGGTCGGGAAAATAATCCGTTGCCTCTGCAAACGAATTAGTAGTTGTAGAAACCACATTTTTAAACCTTGCTTCTTCTTTCCTGATCTGTTCTTCAAACAAAGAAAACAACACAACAGCACCTGCTCCATTGTCTTCCATTCTTACTATATTATCTATTTGTTCAGATAAAGTACAGGCCGATACTATGATGGGTGAATTTAAATTTAACCCCATATAAGTTGTTTGCAATTTCATACATCTATTTTTTGAATTAGCAGATTTTTAGTAAGGGTTTGCCAACTTTTAAAAAGTTGGCAAACCAACATTACGCTATCGGAATAAAGTCACTCGCTTTTTTCGTAGCCAGCTCTTCATAGTTTTTCCATTTTAAATTCACCAGGTCCTGTGCATGTTTCATTAACTCTTCTGCCACTGTGGGATTGGTTATTGTTAATACTTTATACCGCAATTCATTGTAGGCATATTCTTTCAGTGAAATGGATGGTCTTATTGAATCGAGTACAAAGGGATTTTTGTTTTTCTTTCTTAGTACCGGGTTGTACCGCATCAATGGCCAGTGACCGCTGTCTACCGCTTTGTTTTGTTGACTTAAGCCATCTTTTAAATCGTATCCATGTGCAATACAATGGCTATAAGCTAATATCAGTGATGGACCGTCATATGCTTCTGCCTCTCTCATGGCCAGCAATGTTTGTTGCGGATTAGCACCAAATGCTACTCTTGCCACATACACTTTGCCATAAGAAATTGCCTGCATGGCGAGGTCTTTTTTACCACCGCTTTTGCCACCGGCAGCAAATTTTGCAGTGGCCGCTGTTGGGGTAGATTT
>JANXSR010000365.1 GCA_025352625.1 Ferruginibacter sp. | reverse complement strand
TGAAATACAACTGTTCAAACGTGCGACGCCTGTGAAGCTTAACCAGGGTACTATTGTTTGTCAACAAAAAATACACACAAACTAACGCCCCTTAGTTTTTGAAACGTTATTTTTACACCTTAATTAAAACCGATTGTTTATGCAGTTTCAACTTTCTGAAGAGCACCTGATGATTCAAAAAGCGGCGAGGGATTTTGCCGTAAACGAGTGTCTTCCCGGCGTTATTGAAAGGGATGAATTACAAAAATTTCCGAAAGAGCAAATTGAAAAACTGGCCGAACTTGGTTTTATGGGCATGATGGTAAAACCTGAATATGGCGGCAGTGGTATGGACACCATTAGCTATGTGCTGGCAATGGAAGAGATTAGTAAAATAGATGCCAGCGTGAGTGTTTGTATGAGTGTAAACAACAGCCTTGTTTGTTACGGACTGCAGGAATATGCGAATGAGGAACAGCGTCAAAAATATTTAATTCCGCTGGCACAGGGGAAAAAAGATGGGGAGTTGTACATTGGCGCTTTTTTACTGAGTGAGCCGGAAGCAGGTAGTGACGCCACTTCGCAACAAACTACTGCAGAAGATAAAGGTGATCATTATTTATTAAATGGCACCAAAAACTGGATCACCAACGGCAATAGCGCCAGTGTATACCTGGTAATTGCACAAACAGATATCAGCAAAGGCAGTCATGGTATTAATGCATTTATTGTAGAGAAAAACTGGCCCGGTGTGGTAGTTGGTGCCAAAGAAAATAAATTGGGTATCCGCGGAAGTGATACCCATACCATTTTATTTAACGATGTAAAAGTGCCCCACGAAAACCGCATTGGTGCTGATGGCTTTGGCTTTAAGTTTGCCATGAAAACATTGGCAGGTGGAAGAATTGGAATTGCATCACAGGCATTGGGAATAGCAAGTGGTGCATATGAAAGATCCCTTGCTTATAGTAAACAGCGCAAGGCATTTGGTAAAGAAATTATGCACCACCAGATTATACAATTTAAACTGGCGGATATGGCTACTAAAATTGAATGTGCCCGTTTACTTTGTCTTAAAGCAGCATGGGAAAAAGATGAGCATATTGATTATACCGTTAGTGGCAGCATGGCTAAAGTTTTTGCCAGTGAAACTGCTATGTGGACCGCCACGGAGGCAGTGCAGATTCACGGCGGCTATGGTTTTGTAAAGGAGTATCATGTGGAGCGAATGATGAGGGATGCAAAGATTACGCAGATATATGAAGGTACGAGTGAGGTACAGCGAATAGTGATTAGCAGAAGTATTTTAAAGTAGAAAAACTCCGCTCCTGAAAGATAGCTGCTGACAATTTAAGCAATGCGGTGCAAGTGATATCTTCATTTGCACTTTTTTATTCCCTTTACACCTTTGCGATACCTTTGCTTCTATAATTGAAAATAATACTATGGCTATTAATATAGAAAAATACACCTCATTACTTAGTGAACTGAATGGGAAAGCAACATTGGTTGCTGTAAGCAAAACCAAGCCTGTTGAGGATCTTAAAGCCTTGTATGATGCAGGACAAAGAGATTTTGGCGAAAATTATGTACAGGAACTGGTAGATAAAGCAACCATTTTACCAAAAGATATCCGCTGGCATTTTATTGGCCACCTGCAAAGCAATAAAGTAAAATTTATTGCCTCCTTCGTACACCTTATCCATGGAGTTGATAGTATAAGTTTATTAAAAGAAATTAATAAAGAAGGTGCAAAAAATAGCCGGGTAATTGATTGCCTGCTTCAGGTACACATTGCTAAAGAAGAAACCAAATTTGGATTTGATGCAAGGGAACTGGAAACAATAATGAATGAAAGCCCGGCTTTAAAAAACGTTCACATAATCGGGTTGATGGGCATGGCTTCTTTTTCGGATGATTTGAACCTTGTAAGAAATGAATTTAAAACACTCAGATCTTTATACACTACGTACCCTAAATTTTCAATTCTTTCCATGGGCATGAGCGGGGATTATACAATTGCTATTGAAGAAGGTAGCAATATGGTACGTATTGGCAGTTTATTATTTGGTGAAAGAAATTATTCTAAATCATAAACCTATTTTACTTTTACCTAGCTGTTACTTCAAAAAAATATTTCAGTTAATGACCCAGGAAATTATTATTCTTTGTATTGCCGCATTTGCTGCAGGTTTTATTGATTCCATTGTAGGTGGCGGTGGCCTGGTACAAACACCCGCCACATTGATAACCTTACCGCAATACCCTGTTGCCACCTTATTAGGCACCACAAAAATCCCTTCGTTATTAGGT
>JANXSR010000253.1 GCA_025352625.1 Ferruginibacter sp. | reverse complement strand
TTGCATGTTGGGTTGTTTTAGGTTTTAATTAAAAAATGATAGTGAACAAACTTGAATATTTTAAAGACTTTTTGGCAAAGATTGTTATGTAAGTATTTATTGGCAAGCAGTCTAAATTGCGGGCAAATAAATTGGAGAAATAAAACAGCGATGGTTTTGCAAGCATTTGTTTCATATCAGCAAGACTTAAGTAAAGGATTTTAATGGATAAATACTGTAGTAAGATATAGATTAATTCTGATTAAGCCTTTTTAAATATAAACATTGCAATTCAATTTTTATTTTTGTTGAGATTACATTACTAAAAAGACTGCAAGCTATAAATACGCCGGTTTGTAACAGCATAAAAAACAGGCTGCAACAATTGTAATTGTTATAGCCTGTTAAATGATTATTGCAGTGTTGGTTTACTTCTTTGCCCTTGTTGGTATTACTTCACAAAATAAAAAACTCAACCTATTGAGGCATGCCGATGTTGTGTACTGTTGCCCATCGTTATTAATCCACGAATTAATATACTATCGGAAACGCTGTAATACATCAGGCTGATTTTTATTACTACCAATTACAACTTTTTTTATTGCCGGTATTTTTTGTTTAATTAAAAATTTCCCCCCGAAGTATTTTACTGTAAATTTGGAAGTATAAATGATCATTTATGGAAACGCTTATACTGGATAAAAAAAAATTTGTAGTAATTGAGCAAAATGAATTTGACAAACTGCAATTGCTGGCTGCAAAAAAAACAACCCCGGCAAAAAAACTTACGCTCGCTGCTGGTAAAAAACACGCCTATAAAATGATAGATAAATGGGCAAAAGGAAAGTAAGCATTTTAGAACCTGCTGCTGATGCGGTGGCAGACATTGCCCTTTTTATAGAAGGCAGGGGAATGCCGGAAACTGCAAAAAAATTTGTAGATGAAGCCTTTGAATTTTTTGAAAAACTTTCTGACGAAAGAATAGAGCATAAGCCTTGCAATTATAATAACTTATGGAAGTATCTTGACTATCGTTGTGTTAGTTATAAGAAATATGTTGTTGCTTACCTAAGCCAGTAGAATGAAATTATTATCTGTGATTTTGTTGCTGCCAAACTTCTAAAATAATCCTCCCCCCATTTGGCGCAAGTAACTCTTTAAGGTATTAAAAAAGTTGTTAGCGGAAGAATACTGTGAAAACACACCGGGACTGAAGTGGAGCAGATAATGATGAATGCTATATATTATTTCAATCTATTTTTCTTTGGATTAATCCTGGTATCGTACATGTTTATAATAATAATTTTATTGCCTTCAATTCTATAGTAAAGCCTGTTGTGTTTACCAGCATGGATGCTTCGTATATTTTGAATACAGATTGATGGTTGTCCAATAAATGGTTGTTGCTGAAGTGTAATGAATTTCTTGTCAAGCTGCTTTGCAAACTTTTGAGCAACTAATAATCCAAATTCATTTTCAATATAAACCAGTAGATTTTGAAGCTTGTTGCGAAAGCGTTTCTTAAAGATTATTTTGTAAACCATCTGCTTAGCGAAGATTTAAGTTCATCGTAAGAAATGGTGTCTTTTTCAGGAGGCTCATTGACCAATGAGATTAGTTCGTCATAATCTTCTTTGGAAAGTCCTTCGGCTTCATAAGGATTGGTTGTATGTATCCTGCTGTCTGCTTCAAGTAAAAGATCTTCCAGCAATATTTCATTGTTTGTTTCTTCAATCAACAAATGCAGTCTTTCTTTCATTTCCTGTATTGCCATAAAATACATTTTATCAAATTTAAGAAATATAATCTAAAACCATAACAGGGTTGTTAGTTTCAATTGGTGTCCATCTGGCGCAGGACTCTGTCCTGTTGCCCATCGTTACTAATCCACGAATGGGTATATTATTTTGCCCTTGTTGGTATTACGTCACAAAATAAAAAACTCAACCTATCCAGGCGTGCTGCTGTGTCTCTGACCAACAGCCGAAGCCAACACAATTAAAAAGCAGTTAATAGAGAAAATACTACATCAGATTATTTATAAAATATTTCTTTGTTCAGGCATTCACTTAATGGAACTCCGGTCATTGACCGGAGACACACCAACGGCAGAAGTCGTGTAAAATAAAACTGCATAACAAAATAATAGGAACAAACTTCAATAACTTTACGAACAGCCATCCAGAATTATAATACCCCACTTGGCGCAAGCGTCTTCGAATTTAGATGAGTAAACTTGCTACGAGGGGTGGCAATAATTAATCACTATTTTTGTTTTGAAAAACACCAGTTCTTTGTGTCTTTTTTAGTCCTCTTCGGCTTGCTTTTTTTAGCACCTTTTTGAAATTATTTTTGGGGTAATTTGAAATGGCGAAGGGAGACGGTTTAACCGGGTTTTACAATTACCAACTTTTGATATTTTTAATAGGGCTAATTAATTAACGATTGAAATTTCCGTATGAAAACAACAACAATTAGACTGTTATTATTGTGGTTATTAATAGCAAGTTGTAGTAAAGTGTCAACAACTGTTGAACAAACAGGTAGTCCAGTCACTAATACCACGCAGACTGTTGGTGCAGCAAGTATTTCAGGCTTAAACTGGGCGGATGGAAGAGATAACTTTGTTGACGGATGGGTTATTCCTTCCGGGTTGACCTCAAGTGACAGTTATAGTACAGTTGCAGCTAAAACTGAGGCAGTTCTGAATGGCTTTACAACCCGGGTGAGCGGCGTAAATACTATTCGAATTCCTGTAAATCCACCATCGGTATCACAAAGTTGGTGGAGTAGTTATAATGCTGTTATTGATAAAGCTACAAGCAAAGGCTGGAAAGTAATAATTGCTTGTTGGGAAGGTGCTTCATCCAGGGATGGTATGATAGACAATGCAACTGACTTTTGGAATATGTGGACTACTATAGTAAACAAATACGGTTCAAACGAAAATGTGTATTTTGAACCATTTAATGAACCGCATGGTTATTCTTTGTCGCAATTAACTACTATTTATGCTGATTTTCTTTCGAGATATTCCGGTGTACCTAAGAGTAGAATTATCTTAGGTGGAGAAGGGTATTCCGAAAAAGTAACAGGTGTTGGTGCAGATAGCAGATTTAGCAGTTGCTTGTTGGGGCTGCATAATTATGCCTTTTGGGCTACTCATTCCGCATCGGCCTGGATGACAGATTGGAGAAACCGCATAGGGAGTTACGGAAGCAGAACGGTAATCACAGAATTTGGTGCTACTATGAATTCAGGTAAGGACTATCAAAACGGACCACAATCAGATAACGAAATTGCCTATATAGCAGCCACCAGCGACGTATGCAGAAACGATAAAATTGCAAGTGTTTACTGGCCTGGCTTAAGAGACAGTGACTCGTATAGTATTTTAAATCGTGGTGGAAGTGGTACAAATATTACCATCAGCACAGTAAACTCCTCTGGCGTTTTTAGGCTGAGATACGGATGGGGGTTATAGTTGGGTATCTCCATTTTATGCAAGCAATTTTTCAAATTACAAAACGCTTGCCGGCCCAGGGTGTAAGGCGGGTAAAGTGCGTCGGCAATCCCTGTATCCTTTAAGTAGTCAGCTGCTATGCCTTAACAAACTCCCTATTTTAAATGCTGCATTTTAAGGTAATACTCCTATGGAGCAACTATTTATTTTATTTACTTATTATAAAGCTGTAGCCTGTATAGAGCATTATTAAATACAGAAATATTGCACATATTAATGTTTGTAGCGAAGCCAAAATCAGAAAATTGACATTGAATAAATTCTGTAGTCACTGTCCAAAAACACCCCTAATATCTTTCATTAACCCTGTTTTAGTAAATGAAAAAAGCCCCTCCTGCTGATAAACCGCAGAGGGACTTTTTAGTTATATCCTGTTGGTATTAATTCTACCTGTTATTAGCCCGCAATAGTAGTTTGCTCAAAATCAAATTCAGGCCCAGCCGGGTTTTTCGGGTCTTCCCCGTAATTATTGGTAAACCTGTTACCGTCAGTAAAAAACCATACCAACAAAATAATTCCACCAACAAGTGGTATAAGACAGATAAAGTAATTCCAGCCACTTTTATTGATATCATGTAAACGCCTTACGCAGGCAGCCAGCCCCGGAACGATGGTGCCAAGCGCAAACAACACATAAATTGTAGTGCCCAGTGTTGTTAAACCTGAGCTTTCCTTTAATATCCCCATAATGGCTATAAAGTAAAAAGGAATAATTACAAGCATATTAAATAAGGTAAAATACCAGTATTCTGCTCTCCTGGCCCTGCCTTGAAAATTTGCATAATTTTTAAAGACCGCTTTTTTCCACCAGTCGATCATGTTGTAGTTTGATTCTTCTTTTTGCATGTTGGGTTGTTTTAGGTTTTAATTAAAAAATGATAATGAACAAACTTTAATATTTTAAAAAGACTTTTTAGCAACGGTTGGTATGGAAGTATCTATTAACAAGCCATCTAAATTGCGGGCAAATAAATTGGAGGAATAATACAGCGACTGTTTCGCAGGCATTTGTTTCATAGCAGCAAGACTTAAGTAAGGAATTTTATTGGCAAATACTACTGGAAGATATAAATTAATTACGATTAAGCGTATTTAAATAAAAGCATAGCAAACGCTACTTTAATGTTTGTTGAGCGTACATTACTAAAAAGACCGGAGGTTATAGACACCGCGGTTTTTAACGGCATAAAAAAACAGGCTGCAACAATTACAATTGCTACAGCCTGTTAAACGATTATGGCAGTGTTGGTTTACTTGCCAACTTTATCAATTTCCAATGCATCACCGGTAAGGGTACCGCTAATGGTTACCTTTTGCCCAATAAATTTGGCCACCTTATCAGGGTTGCTGATGGCGTACACTTTGTCGCCAACAACAAATACTGGTTTGGCCCCGGCATCAATACATTTTTTGGCGCAAGCGGCATGACCTTTCATATCCTTCTTTGCACCACAATCAGAATCACTGATATAACCGGTCCATTTTCCTTTATCACCCGCATTAGTTACGGCAATGCAAAAAAACATGACAACAAGTAACAGATACTTTTTCATAATTGTATATTTAGTGTAACCAAATGTAATATTTTAGCCAGCGAAATCCTATCATTTTCTTTATTTTGTTTTGCCGCTGTAGTCTTTACTATTTAACCGGAAAAATAAAAATCCCGGTAAGCAATAAAGTGCCAGCCGGGATAAATAATGTTGCGGTATAAAATTTAATTCAGCTTAACCGACATAAATTCAACCAGCTTCTCGTCACTCATTTTATTTGCCGTAGATTCATCTGTACGGGTGTTTTTAAACTGTGGCGTTTCTGCCAGGTAATGAATAAACTGTTCCTGCACCTGGCCTGTACCTGTTACATGTATGTAAGTGGCATTTTGCAGGTGGCTGGTAATTTCTTTAAAAAATTTTAGCTGCAAAGATTTTTCCTGGTTGTGCGCATTCTTTTCACTGGAATTTGGGGAACTTTTTTCCCCTTTTATGGAAGCCAGTACAGAAAGATCTTCCGACTCCATGTCTTTGCTTACTACTATCGCTGCCTGTGTATCCATCCATACACCAAATTGTTTTTGATTAGCCATTTTTTATATTTTATTGTTATTACAATAGCTCAATTACCATACCGCTAAAATTAACTCCGCCGCTTTTTATTATTTCTTAAAATATAATCCCTTTTTGCCAAAGCAATGCTTTACTTTATGATGGGTAAAATAAGCTTGCTGGCATTCGCCGCATCGTGATAAATACGGATGTCTGCCTTTTTAAAATCGTTGTTATCTGCTTTGTAAATATCTATAAACTGCTGAGGGTTTCGGTCAACAAGTGGAAACCAACTACTTTGTATTTGCACCATTATGCGATGGCCTTGTTTAAATGTATGTGCAATAGAAGGCAATTCAAATTTTACCTGCTCAACTTTTCCAGGTGTAAAAGCTTCAGGATTTTCATAACTCTTTCTAAAACGGCCACGCATTATTTCAGCACGTACCAGCATCTGATAGCCCCCCATCGGATATTTTTTTTCAGGATCTTTATCCGCATAAATGTCTACTTTATTATACCCCTCATACTCAGGGAGTACATCAATAACCTTTACAACAAAGTCAGCATCGGTTGAAGAAATGCTTGTCATTATGTCTGCAATTACATTACCTGCAAGGGTTATATCCGCTGTTAAAGTATCTGTTTTAAAAACAAGCACATCGGGTCTGCGGGCAGCAAAACGCTGGTCATCTGTCATGTAAGTTCTTGTTCTGTTAAAGTGCACATCTTCTTCATAAGGAACCGGTTTATTAGGATCACTCGTGTACTCATCAAAACTTTTTTCGGCTGTTGGCTTGCTCCAATCCAGTTTACCGTTTGCCTGCAAATACATTGCTTTATCTTCTTTATCTGCAGGTGGCCACTGCGTAAATTTTTTCCATTCATTTGCACCGGTTACAAAAATATTAGCCTCTGCTATTTGTGCGATATCCCCTTTGCCCTTTAAGAAATAATTAAAGAAAGGAATTTCAAAATGCTGCTGGTAATAATCACTTGTGTTGGAGCCAAATTGGATATTGCCATGGTGGGTTCCATCATAATTTGCCCATTGACTATGATACCACGGACCTTCAACAATTTTATTAAACGCCTTACCCGGGTTATTTTGTTCGGCAGCCTTGTAGGCATTCCATGCGCCCCAACAATCTTCAGCATCAAACAAACCGCCTACCCATAACATGGCAGGTTGCAAATTTTTTGTAGCGTTTCTTGCATCACGCTCTTTCCACCATGCATCATAGTTAGGGTGTGCCATCAGGTCTTTCCAAAATGCAATGGTGTCACCTGTATATTTTGTAAGATTCTTTAAGCTACCTGCTTCCAGAAAAAATTGATAATTGTCATGATCAGGATAACCTGCAGAACGTGCATCAACGGATGTAGGAGCCGGATGTGGCTGACCGAAACCACCACCTAATGCAGAATAAAAATCAAGGCCATCCAGCTGAAAGAAGGCACCGTTGTGGTGAAAGTCGTCACCAATAAACCAGTTGGTAACAGGGGCCTGCGGGCTAACTGCTTTTAATGCAGGGTGATTACTTGCTGCAGCCATGGTAGAATAAAAGCCAGGATAGGAGATTCCAAATACACCTGCATTTCCATTATTGCCGGGAATATTTTTAATAAGCCAGTCAATAGCATCATATGTGTCGCTGGCTTCGTCAATTTCCTTCGCTTTTTTTTCCGCATTAAATGGGCGCACATTTTTAAATTCACCTTCGCTCATCCAACGGCCACGTACATCTTGGGTTACCATGATGTACCCTCCTTTAAAATATTCCTTTTTGTAACTGTTCCAGTAGTCTCTCCAGTTACCTTCACCATACGGTTTGCAGGAGTAAGGCGTTCTTTCAATTAACAACGGATGTTTCTCTGTTTTATCTTTTGGAATATAGATAGAAGTAAATAGCTTGATACCATCTCTCATCGGTATGTATTTTTCTATTTTGTAATAGTTATTTACAAGCCAGCTGCTATCTGCATTTTGAGCTACAACATACAAAGAAGTACAGAACATAAACGTGCTAACAAGGAAGGATTTTTTCATCTGATTATTTTAGATATTAAATTTAATGCTTGCAGGGAAATTAACCCTGTATTATTTTTAATTGATAGTTTGTTTAAGGAAACCAGCACCAAAAATTAAAAATACTGTTAGTGGAATTTCAAAAGCACTTTACAGCCTCAATAGGCCATTAATTGGCATTTAGACAGTTAAAACGTCATTGCGGGAAGACTAACGAATTTATTGTTTCCTAAATACCAATAGCCGCAGCAAGAATCGCTTTATCCCATGATAAAAAGAGATTATGAAATTATTAAGTGTACAAACAAGTCAGACCTTAAAACTTTTTAATCTTCTTAACAGGGTAATTTTTTTTGTCTAAAATTTGTTTAATACCTTTTCAAAAATTTAACCAAAAAAGCAGTAGTTTATGAAAAGTAAAAGTGTTTTTAAAAAAGTCATATGCATAATAATGGTATTATTATTTGCAGGCAACTTTGTTAATGCGCAAAATGCAAAAGATGAAAAGATCATTGAAGATTGTAAAAAAGCAAAAACTGAATTTATTAAAACAGATAATTTAATGCAAAGTCTTTTTAAAGATTCTTATGGTTATGTAATATTTCCAAATGTAGGAAAAGGAGCGATAGGTATAGGTGGCGCTGCAGGCAATGGGATTGTATTTGAAGAAGGGAAAATGATTGGCGCTGCAAAAATGAAACAGTTAAGCATCGGCTTTCAATTAGGTGGGCAGGCCTACAGGGAAGTAATCTTTTTTGAAGATGAAGATGCACTAAACAGGTTTAAAGAAAATAATTTTGAGTTTTCGGCGCAGGCTTCTGCAGTTGCTGTAAAGGCAGGGGCAACAGCCAATGTTAAGTACAGAGAAGGTGTGATGGTGTTTAGTCAGCAAAAAGGCGGCTTAATGTATGAAGCCTCAATTGGCGGCCAAAAATTTGATTATACTGAATTTGAATAGCGTTTACTTTTAAAAAATCCATGACTATAAAATATGGTCATGGATTTTTATTTATCTCTTCCGGGCTTTGTTACATGCGGCACAACATAATCTCTGCTTTATTTCTTTATCCCGGAAATTTATATTGCTACACCCTTATCTCAAATACTTCCTTAAAAGAAATTTTTACTACAATCCGATATTAAACAATAGCAACAACAAATTATTACCACCCCCTTTTCTTTTTATTTTACTATACAATACTGAAAGCTTTAAATGCTATTAATTATACAAACTACCTGTATCTTTTTTTAATTTATTCACTTATTGTTGTTCTTTTGTATAATATAACGAAAGAATACGTGCAATGAGTTTTCTACAAATTATAAGAAATAAGATAAAGTTTATCGGCTATTCCGACCTGCTTTCAGATTATGAAAAAAAGCGGCTTATAATTTTTAATAATTTAAACTTTATGGCGTTTTGCCTGGCCATTGTAAGATATTTATACACCGTTACAAATTCACCGGCTTATTTTACTTACCAGGCCACCCTTTCAAACCTGGCTTTAATAATCTTATTTGTAGCAATAGCTTTATTAATTCACTTCAGGCATTATAGAATTGCAACAATTAGTTCATTTGCATTGGCACCTTTACTGCTAACTATTTCAGGCATTCTTACCAACGATTCAGGCACAGATATGTACCTGGTACTTTACATGATGCTGGCCTTTTTTTTTCTACACAGGTTAAAAAATATAGCCATCGCATTTACCTACTGCATGATTTTTTTTATTTTCCTACGCTTTAAATTCAACAGCCATATTGATCCTGTATCAACAGGTGCCGTTGCTTTATACTATGATATACTTAATTATGTGTCTTCGCTTTTTATGATTTTTTTCACCATGTACCTAATTAAATTTCAGGTTTGGAATTATGAAAAATCTATCAGAGAAAAAAAAGAAATAGTGAGGATAACCAATGCCAACCTGTTGGCAAAAACAAGAAAAATAGAACAGCAATCTCTTGCACTTCAACAAAAAAATATTGAATTAACCGAGCTCAATAATGTTAAAGTAAAATTATTTTCTGTTATATCGCACGATTTACGCACATCTATTTATGCATTAAAAAACATTATGGGTGCATTTTCAAAAGGCAGTTTTTCAAAAGAAGAAATGATGAGCAGCCTCCCGGGAGTAAACAACGAAGTAGACAAGTCTGCAGATTTAATGGAAAATCTCCTTATCTGGGCACGCAACCAATTGCATGAAAGCAATATTATTTTTCAGCATCTTGAACTTAGCAGGATAGTAGAAAATACCTTTAAACTTTTTTCAAAAAAAGCGGTAGAAAAAGGTATTGAACTGATTAATAATGTACCACCAGATACAACAGTGTATGCCGATGCCGATATGATGAAAGCTATATTGCGTAACCTTACAGCCAATGCTATAAAATTTACAAACCCTGGTGGTAATATTAAAGTATCTGTAGAAAATAGTAAGGACAATATTAAATTGATCATACAAGACAATGGTGTTGGAATAAGTGAAGAAGGAATTACCAAAATTTTCGGAGAAAGGTATTATACAACATTGGGTACCGAAAAAGAATCAGGCACGGGTCTTGGATTAATGATTTGCCGTGATTTTATTGCCAGTAATAATGGAGATTTTGATATATTGAGTAAGCAGGGAGAAGGCTCCAGTTTTATTATTACATTCCCCGAATTTAACGAGGAGTAGTTTTTCTTTTACCTATTTTCTACCCTTATTCCATACGGTCATTAACACAATCCACTCATTTCTGTTTACTTAAAAAATAGATTTAAAGCAAATTGTATTAAGGTACTTCATACAAAATTTAGCCTGCAAAAAATTGTGTGTAATAAAGATTACCCTTCTTGTCTCTGGCAACACCAATACCTATATATTTATATTGGCCCAGCATATTACGGCGGTGGCCTGAAGAATTTTTCCACATCGTAATTACCTCCCTGGCAGAAGAGGCGCCGTAAGCAACATTTTCTGCAAAACTAAAAAGGGGTTTCATCATCTTACCTGCTATGGCATTTCTTTTTGCAAACCCGCTATGTCCAAACCCTATCCTGCCGCTTGCCATATCTTCACTGTGCTTTTGTGCAATTGAATTGAGTTCGTTCTTAATAGTTAGCGCAGGCAAACCTTTTGATTTTCTGAATTGATTGGTTTGAGTTAAAATATCCTGAACCAGCATGGCATTTTTATCAAAACAAAAAGAATTAAATCCAATAAAAAGGATTAAACAGGTTAGTGTAGTAAATAAAATAGTCCGTTTCATTTTAGGGTAGTCATTTATTTATTTCCTGACAAGTATTGTACCAACAATTGAACAATAATATTGGCACATTAATTTTACTTACTATAAAAATGAAGCTACATTTTAAAATTGTATTATCTTTCTAAAAATAAATTTCATGCTATACAACCGCCGCTTGTGGCTTCAGCAAAGCCTTACTGCCTTAACAGGCATGGCACTATCTGCTGATGTGGCTGCTACGCCTAAATTCTCTTTTACACCCTCCCCGGGTGTAATATTATTAAATAGTAATGAGAATCCATATGGCCCGTCTCCTATGGCGCAAAAAGCCATACTGGAATATTATACAAAATCGAACCGATACCCGGATGATTACCTTGGTCTGTTACAAAAAAAGATTGCTACACATTGGAGGGTAAGTGCCGAAAATATTTTATTGGGTGCCGGCTCTTCTGAAATAATCGGTCTTGCTGCATTACATGTTTCCAAAAAAAAGAAAAAAGTAGTTACAGCTGAGCCCGGGTATAAAGTGTGGAACGGACAGGCTGCATCTTTTGGGCTGGAGTTTGAAAGAATTCCATTGACCAATGAAAGAAAAACTGATTTGCCTGCAATGTTAGCAGCAATAGATGATACAACTGCAATGGTGTATATCTGCAATCCAAATAACCCGACCGGGACATTTGTGGAGGTAACCCAACTCAAAAATTTTGCTGTTGAAGCGGCAAAAAAAACGATGGTGTTTATTGATGAAGCTTATACTGAATACGCTGGTTTGGAATCATTGGCTACGCTCGCTATTGGTAATCCCAACATTGTGGTGGCTAAAACATTTTCGAAAATTTATGGGCTGGCAGGAGCAAGAGTAGGCTATGCCATTGCCCATCCCGAAAGTATTCAACAACTATCAAACTACCAGCCATGGCCAAACGCAGCAATAAGCATAGTTTCTGCGGCAGCAGCTTTTGCTTCGTTAGATGATAAAAAATATGTACAAAATATACTTACTAAAACTACCGAAGCAAGAGTAATATGTACAAAAACATTTCAACAACTGGCACTTGATTTTATACCAAGCCAAACCAATTTTATTTTATTCAACATTGATTCCATAAAAAAAGATTTGATAAAGGAAATGGAAGCAAAAAATATTTTTGTGCAAAGCAGGCAACACTTTAATGGTAAGTGGTGCAGGGTAACTATGGGTACCCTTGAAGAGATGAAAATATTTTGCACTGCACTAAAAGAAATAGCCCAAAAATAACAGCCCGTCATTCATAAAAAATATTTTTTATTATCTTCTTTTACTGCAAAAAATTATCAGCTGAATTAGCTTTTATTTTTTAAAGGGCTATCGGATGGCTTGAGCAGATTTCTTTTATTTTACTTTTTAACACAATAGGTACAATTCATTCTGCAAAATATATCCCCCGGGTTTAAAGTAAAATTTACAAATGCAGCTAGCTCCATTAATTTTTTTATCTTTAAAAAATGAAACCAACGATTAGTTTGCTACTGCAATTTTTTGCACTCTCCTGCTTTGCCCAAACCGAAAATTTCACTTCCTCCAACCTGCCCATTGTGGTAATTAATACAAAAGGAAATACTGTTGTTGATGAACCAAAAGTAGATGCCGGCATGGGAATTATTTATAATGGTATTGGTAAAAGAAATTTTATTACGGATCCATATAATAATTATAAGGGAAATATTGGAATCGAATACCGTGGGCAATCCTCACAAAGTTTTCCCATGAAAAGTTATGGCCTTGAGTTACGGGATGCTGCCAATAATTCCCAGGAAAAATCTTTATTGGGAATAGCCAAAGAAAGCGACTGGATATTGTATGCGCCTTATACCGATAAAACATTGATGCGTAACGTGCTTGCATATACATTGAGCAACAGGCTTGGTAATTGGGCCCCCCAATGCAGGTATGTAGAGCTTGTAGTAAATAGTGAATACAGAGGTATTTATGTATTGATGGAGAAAATAAAACGTGGCAGCAACAGGGTAAATATTTCTAAACTTGGTGCAACAGATAATGCCGGTGATGCAGTTACGGGAGGATACCTTATAAGTATTGATAAAGACCCGGCAGCATTTACAAGTAATTATCTTCCCCCAAATGCAAGTGATAAACAAATTAGATTTAGTAATGTTTATCCCAAACCAGATAAAATAACTGCACAACAAAACGACTACATAAAAAATTATATCGATAGTTTTGAAACAGCTCTTACTGGTTCCAACTTTCAGAATCCTCAAACAGGGGTAAGAAAATTTGCAGCGCTGCAATCGTTTGTTGATTATTTTTTGATTAACGAGTTAAGCCATAATGTTGATGGCTACCGCCTGAGTACTTTTATGTACAAAGACAAATACAGCCTTGGTGGTAAACTAACTATTGGGCCTGTATGGGATTATGATCTTGCTTTTAGAAATGCAAATTATTGTAACGGCAGTAATACTGATACCTGGGCCTACAAGTTCAATACTACTTGCCCCGATGATTATTGGCAGGTTCCTTTTTGGTGGAATAAATTAATGAATGATACCGCTTTTAAAGGCTCACTAAAATGCAGGTATAGCGAGGCAAGGCAACATACTTTTTCCACCAATAGTATTAATGCTGTAATAGATTCAATACAAAATTTATTGGGAGAAGCTCAGGTAAGACATTTTATAAAATGGCCCGTATTAGGGCAATATATCTGGCCTAATCCACAACCCATTCCAACATCCTATGCAGAAGAAATATCAAAGTTAAAAAACTGGATAAGAGATAGAAATACCTGGCTTGAAAATAATATTCCAAATGAAGGAGCCTGCGCCATCGGTAATGGAGGTAATGGAATAGCAATTAAAATTGCACCTAATCCTATTTCAACCAATGGAGAAATTATCCTTACCAGCGAAAGCAGGCAAACGTTAAACCTGGTTATCTTTAATGATGTAAGTCAATTGGTTTTTAAACAAACCATATCAGCCAATACCGGCACCAACCATTTACAAAATATTCCATTTTATAGTTGGCACAATGGCATATACTTTATTAAAGCCTCAACAACCGGTGGCGAAAGTGCCCTTGTAAAAATGATTTTGGTAAAGTAAATATTTACGCATCCTTCTTTTAAAATTATTTTGAAATTATTACTATTTAAAAAAAATAACAATGGCTCCCAAAAAAGTAAGAACGATTACCACCTTGCGGTAACTATCGTCCTTTATATGGGCAACAATTTTTAAGCCTGCAAAAAAACCCGCTATCAGTGCAGGTATCAGCCAAAGATCCGTTTGTAAAGTAGCGCCTGTAATGTTCTTCCAGTAAATAACCTGAAAGGGCAATTTAAAAAGATTAATCACAAGAAACAGCCATGCAGCTGTGCCGATAAAATCGTTTTTAGTCATGCGCATAGCTAAAAAATAAATGTTTGCAAATGCACCGGCAAGATTACCCAACATTGTTGTAAAGCCCGCTGCCAAACCTGTACTAACTACAAACAATTTATTATCTGGAATCGCTGTTGCTTTTCTATATTCCATCATAATCATTATTACCACGGTAACTATAATTATGATGGCCATCAATTTTCTGAATAAGGCTTCATTTAAATCCTTACCTACATACACTCCCAATAAAATACCCACCATCATCCAGGGAATTAATTTCCAAAAACGCGGCCATTGTACATGGCGTTTGTAATAAAATACAGCCATTATATCTGCAAAACAAAGTAGTGGCAGCACTAATCCGGTAGAAGCTTTACTGCCAAAAACAATGGCCATGATGGTTACATTCATCATTTCTATCCCCTTTAGTCCGGCCTTGGCAAGCCCTATAATAAAGGCGGCTAATAAAATTAAAATCCATTGAAATATATCCATGATTAATTAAAGATATAGCATGCTATTTATTTTTAGAATTTTAAAAACTTCTCCGCTCTCACCACCAATTAACCTATAGTAAAAAGATTTTTCTATTAACACTCCATTTCAAAAATGCAGGTTACCTATTATTTAATAAACCCGGCTATCAGCAACAACAAATTTCATTAGTAAACATTGCAACAAAAAAAATACAGTTTAGTAATATACGCAAAACATAGTCCCTCATACCTTCAGATTAGTAAACAATTTGCCTCTTCAACAAACAATCAGGCTTAAATAATTATTTCTTATCACATACACACCGCTTGCGTGATTTACCAATTATGATACAGCTATTTCCCACAATACTTTTGAATTGTAATTATTTAATCGATTAAAATAATCTCCACTCCTACCCAAGTTAATAACTAAGTAACTGACTTAAAACCGGGCCTTGCTTTTTGCAAACTCCTGCATTTTTCACCTGCAATAATAAGGATCCTTAAAACATACAGCAATGGGCATTCACTTGCCTGGAGGATCATTTTGTTGTGCAAAAAAATAAAAAATGAAAAGGCACACATCATTCACAATCATTAACGCTGCTTTAAACAGCAAGAGCGTTTCAATTATTTTTTTTCTTGTGAACTGCTATTTATTTTCTTTATCGCAGGATTTAAACATTTACAATAATCAGTTTAAAATAGCACCTGCAAAAATAAATTATACTGTGCCTACAGCTGAAAGTAAAAAAAGATTTTGGCGGGCGGCGGGCGAATGGGCGTTGGCTCAGGCAATACCATGGTCCAGCAATCGGTACATTCGAAAAGCTGAGTTTGCAAAAATTTCAATCCCAAGTATTCGGCACAATCTTAAAACAAACAATTGGGAATGGGATGATAATAAATTTCTTAACAACCAGATTTCACATCCTTACCAGGGCAGCCTTTATTTCAATTCATTTAGAAGCAATGGTTTTAACTTTTGGGAGTCGGTACCCGCTGCATTTACGGGCAGTCTTTTCTGGGAAACTGTTTGCGAAACGCATGTGCCTGCTCCTAATGATATTATTAATACAACGCTGGGAGGTATAGCCTTTGGCGAAATTAGCAACAGGTTATCAAAATTAATTCTTACAAAAAAAAGGGATAAAAAAAGAGCCATTGCAAGAGGAACAGCTGCTTATATTTTAAACCCAATGGAAGGAATAAACAGGTTAACAAGTTACAAGCCTGCTAAAATAAGGGTAGAAAATGAGAGCATTATGCAGGCAAGCCTTGTAGCAGATGCAGGACAAAGAACAGTTAGTAAAAAGGGGAAAAATATTTTTAATAAAAAAGAAATATTTGGCCGTATCACATTGCAATTTGGTGATCCGTTTAGTGACTGCAAAAAGCCTTTCAATAATTTCTCAGTGATGGCGGAAGTTGGAAATTCTGATTCGGCTATAGCAAATACATTACAGATAGAAGGTATCCTGTATGGCAAAAAAATTAAGCAAACCAGTAACGCTCAACATATTTTTAATATTTCGATGAACTACGATTATTTTCAAAATTCAGCTTTTGTTTTCGGAGCTCAAAGCTTTAGAGCGAACCTGCTTTCGCAGTTTAGCCTATCTAAAAATATAAAATTACAACTAAAAGGAGGTGCAGGAGTTATAGTACTGGCTGCACTTCCTGACAAATATTTATTTTATGGAGAAGGGCGTAAATATGATTATGCTTCTGGTTTAAATATACATGTTGGAACAGGTATTAATATTGCCAACAAAGTGTTTTACAATTTTAATTTTTTTTGTGGTAAAACAAAAAGAATGGATACTATTTCGAAAGCGTATGCAAATTTATTCTATAATTACACTTCAATATTGCGCATAGTAATTCATAAAAATGTTACAGTTAATGCTTCTTCAAGCAATTACTTTTTTGATGGATTTTATAAAGATTACCCCAATGTATACAACCATCATTTTTTTCGGTATGTGGGTTTAGGCTATAAAATTTCTTTATAAAATGTAACAATCTGGATAAAAATTTTGACAGGAATGTTATTAATTAAGGGTTAGTTAAAAAGGATGCATCGCCTTTGCCTGTTACATAATAGCTTTCTTTTTTTCGTAAATTTTGCTTCTTAGGTAATTAAAAAACATACTCCTTTCTTTTTCCCCTGCAATGCTTACCTGCGTTGACTTAGTGATAATATTTTGCAGGTTCTTAACTGTGTAATCACAAAATAACTTATCCTGCGTGGCAAGTGCATTGAGTCCGTTGTGATTTAGAAATGTTATGTTTCTTTCGTCGCTTTGAACAAAGATTGTATTGTTTCCAAGAATACATTCGTTGATATAGACATTATAAGAAGCACCGTTTGCATTAGGAGAGTTATTTACTAAAAACTTCTTTCCTGCTTCTGCCTGCGATTCAATATGATTAAGCAAATCTTCCAATTGCGAATACACTTTCAGCACCATTGCATTATCAGCAAAAATATTGGATTGCCTGTAGTATTCAATTTGCCTGATGGTACAATGCACATTCTCCTCGTTCCATATTTCGGTAGATGGAATTTGAATATAAAGATCTGTAATTCTTTTTGCAGCAGCTGCTGTTTCCTCATCAGTTTCTCCACCCGTAAACTGTAGCCTTGCCATTTCCGGATAACCCAAAAGAGACCGCTTCCAAAAAAAGAATTTAAACGCCATCAATTCCGGAAACTGCATGTAATGAAAAATCGGTATATCCTTATTGAAATAATAAACGTGTGGGTTCTTCAATATTTTAAATAACTGTAGATTACCCCCAATTACCTCTTGCAGGTATTGTTTAAAACTGTAGGAAACATTATCAACCTTGTTACCAGAAAAAATTACGGTATCGGATTGAATCTGTAGTAACTGATCAAGTGACACCTTGTACTTATTGCAAAGTATTTGCACTTCATCAAGCCCTATCGGCTTTTCGCCTCTAATTCGCCTGTAAGCACTGTCATTACTAATATTTAACAATTCTGCCACCTCATCTACAAAAGAAAGATGTAGTGGAAGTTTTGACTTAATGTGGTTAAAAAACAACTGCTGGGTTTGGTTGACATCCATAAGCCGGTTTTAAATATAAAAATATTAAAAGTGCTAAGGGGTTACTGTTGTATTAAGCTGCTATAAAAAAATGTTCCTTGCTTATTCAGTACTAAATATAATAAAAATTTACAACTCTCCTAAATAAGTAAATGTATAACCTGATGGTCAACCAATTTTCTAAAGCTTAGTAAAATTTATGCAGATTGAATTTGTTGCTATCACAAAAAGATTGTTACCATGATGATTTTGTTTTATCACTAATCATTTTATTGCCCCTTTATTATTCACCTTTTCGGTAGCATAATCAGGCCTAACAATCCAGCTGTTTTTATTTGAAGGGCGAAAAACAATCCACCAGAAGAAGAAGATAGCAGAGCTGATCATTGAAAGATAAATTGCCCATTGGGGTATGGTATTTTTTAAATTAAAAAGCGTTCCATCATTATCATACATTCCGAAGCCAAATAAAGAAGGTATCCTATACCAATAATAACAAGCAACTGCAGTGGCAGCAAAAATACTGATGATGGTTACCTCATCTTTTTTTGTAAATATTTTTTTAAAACCCGAAAACAAAATAAGCGTTACCAATGCGCCAAAGAAAGGTAAAGCATAGATTTCAGAAAGTTGCCCGATACTATTTAACCCTTTATGATCAGGCACATGAAACCAACCCCACACAAAACCGGGAAAACCACCCGCCATTAAATACCCGGAAATTTTATTATAAATAGTTTTTGCAGCTGTTAAAGGATGCATACCCGGAGTTGAATCAGGACAGGGAATTACACAATTACGGCATTCGCTGCAATGCGCATTAGGAACTGCCAGCATTGTCTTTGAACCATATAATTTTTCTACCGGGTGAACAGGACAAAGCCCTGAACACCATGCACTCTTCCATTCGAAAAAAAATCCGCACACCAGGGAAACAAGTACCATTGACATTATCAAAACGGCTGAAGCCAATCCATTGGTATTAAAAAATGCATGCCGTAATGGTACTATTAAATACAAAAAAGCAACTGCAACAAGATTGAACTTTGCTATTTGAGTTGTAGACAGTCTTTTTCTTTTAGAAATGTTTATATGCCTTGGTAATAATGCATTTGTTGCAAGCGGACAAACATTCCGCCAAACTCCCGCAAACACCACCAAAAGAACAGGCGCTACGGGTATCAAAATATTCCAAAATAAAACAATGCCAAGAGAAGGGAAAAATACCAGGCAAAACAAAATAGCAGCTCCAGCTAACCACACCGCAGTTTGAACAATTCGCCAAATAGTTATTGACTGTTTTGATAATTGTGCGCCAGATTTAAATGAAGGAAAATCCCTTGCCATATGTTAATTTAAAATTCTATTATTAAAAATACACTTGCCTGTTTAAATCTATTTTTATTACCAATCATCCACGAAGATTAATTGCTCTACAGTTTCTGTTTGTCTGCCTTTAGCATTTACTTTCTTCCCATCTCATCAACAAAATAGTTCCTGAATAATTTAATTTTTTAACTTTCTTTAAAGGTATAAAAACTGTATAATTGATATACATAATTGTTTTTCTAAAGTGAATTAATGCATCTGTTTATTTCCCTTTATACAATCGGGGGCATAGTAAAAAAAACAGCGAAAAGTATTGTTCATATCGTATTGATAGCCCGAGGCTTTTTGCTGATATACCAACATGTATCCCAAATCGAAACTTATGTATTTACTGATGTTTTGTTTAACACCTAGAAATAACCTGTTTTGATCAAACGTATTATATACTATTTCTTTTCCAAACTGAACAGCAATTTCATCAGATATAACTATCCACGGGTAATGCGGATTATTAAAAACGGGAATGGTTGTACTCAACAAATAACGTATTCTATCAGTGAATTTGTAACTGTTGATAAATTTATCGTTTACAATTTTTTCCTGCCATCGTTCCTCATTTCTTAACCTGTTTAACAATGTTATTTTCCCAATTTTTGAAATTATTTGAATTTGCTGGTGCAACCTGTGTTCCTCAGCAAAATGATGCCAGTCTGGCTTTGCCGGCGCTACCCACATATGTCCATAACCAACAGTAAGCGTACTATTTTCTTTTAACCAATAATTAGCCCCTGCTCTTAAGAAATAGAAACCGGGATCTGCAAAAAAATTATTCCTCCGCATATGCGCATCTGCAATGATACCGAACTTATTATTGAGCCTGATGGTGCTATTAATACTGACCCAACTCTGGCTTTGTACATTAACCTCTTTTGATTTAACCTGCGCACAGGCTTCCCATTGAAGCACACTTATTATAATGAGTATACCGGTAATTATATTTATTATCTTTTTAACTTCTTTCACTTTTTTGTTTTAAATAAAAGCCAGTCAACTTTAGTAAAAAGTTTATGGTTTTACATTGGGCGCATAGATAGAATTATTGACTTAAGTAAAAAATAAAATCAATAATTGTGCTGCCAATATTCTTAAAATCATTGTTAAGGGATATACTGTTGCATAGGTAGAAGAAGGGATATCATTACCAGCCATTTTTAGGGCAAAAGCCAGTGCCGGAGGATCTGTACATGCACCAGCTAACAGTCCGCATATTTCAAAATAAGTTTTTCTAAAAAATTTACTGGCCACAATGCCCATCACTAATAATGGTACCATTGTAATTGTAATACCCATCACAATCCAGCGATACCCGCTGCCGTTGCTAAAAGCTGCTGCTAAATTATGACCGCTGCTTAACCCAACACTGGCAAGAAATAATGCAATCCCCAATTCTCTAATAATTAAATTAGCACTGTTGGTGGTGTAATTATTAAGGTATAAATGATTTCCAAAACGACTTAAAAAAAGTGCAATTATCAAAGGTCCCCCTGCCATTCCTATTTTAACCGGTATAGGAATAGAAGGAATATAAAAAGGTATACTGCCTAAAATGACTCCCAAAACAATTCCCATAAAAATGGGCCCTAAATCCGGCGCTTCTAATCTTTTAAGAGAATTACCCACCACGGCTGTAAATTGTTTTACGCTATCTTCTGTACCAACAACAGTAACCGTGTCACCCAATTGAAACAAGATATTACCGTTTGCTACCATTTCAATACCCGCTCTTTTAATACGGGTAATGGTCAGGGTTTCATGTTGTATTTCAGGAATATCCCCCAACCGTTTATGCGTAATTTCTTTTCTTGTTATAACAATCTGACGTGACAATAAATTACTTGAAGGTTCTGTTCTAAGGTTCATTTCACTTTCGGTGCCTACCAACAATTTAATTTTTTCCATTAACTTTTTAGATGCAACAAACTGCATAACATCTCCTTCTGATAAAACGGTATCTGGAGTTGGTGTAATAATACTGCCATTGTGAAACATCCTTGATATAATGACAGGTTCGTTCAACATTTTAAAGATCATTCTTACAGGTTGCCCTATAAGCTGTTTATTTTCAAGTTTTATATGAACAGACAAAGGCCTGTTAGACTGAATGAAATTTAATTTTCGATGCAGTTCTCTTTCATCATCAATATTAATGCGGAGAATTTTTTTTAACAATATGAGTGATAAAATAATTCCAATAACTGCAAAGGGATAAGCTACTGCATAAGCCAATGTGATGGTTGAATTATCAACACCGGTTACCTGCAAATCCTTTACTGCTGCCTGTGCCGCTGCCAGCCCCGGCGTATTGGTAACAGCGCCACTCATAACACCAGCCATAATAGCAATGTGGTTTCCTGATATATAGAAAAATACCAGCGTAATGATGACGCCTATCAACACAACTGAAGCTGCCAATGCATTATTGCCCAGCGCACTTTTTTTAAGCGATGCAAAAAAGCCAGGACCTACCTGCAGGCCAACTGCATACACAAAAAGTATGAGGCCAAATTCCTTAACAAAATGTTCTGTTTCTTTATTTATGGTGATACCGAAATAGGAAAAAAGAAGCCCGATAAAAAGTACCCATGTAATACCAAAAGAAATACCAAAAAATTTCACCTTCCCCAAAGCGATGCCGGAAGCGATTACAAGAGCGTACATAATCACAGCCTGCGCTACCGATGGTTCTGTAAACAATTGTGTGAACCAGTTCATAAAATTTATTTAAAACCCATCCTGAAAATTGAAAAAAAATTCAGGAAGAATAAGGTGTATTTCATTTGCAGGCAATTATTGAAAAGAACGGGTACGTATTACCCGCTCTTTTATAAATAGTTTATACATGTTCTGGTTCTAATGCCCAATGTTCCGGAGAACGCCATAAAGAACTTAACAATAGCTCCCTCATAAAAAAGAATTCTTTGGGAAGTTTATCGTATAATTTTGAAAATAATTCTTCGTGAGAAAGTAATTCCTGTTTCCATGGTTCTCTATCGATGGTAGTAATTTTTGCAAAATCTTCTCTGCTAAAGTTTTCTATACCAGTCCAGTCCATATCTTCATATCGTGGCATCCAGCCAATAGGAGACTCAACAGCACTTGCACCACCACGAACTCTTTGAACAATCCATTTTAATACACGCATATTTTCACCAAACCCCGGCCATAAAAATTTCCCGTTTTCATCTTTTCTAAACCAGTTTAAACTAAAGATGCGGGGAGGATTTGGCAGGTCTCGCCCAAATTGCAACCAATGGTTTACATAATCCCCCATGTTGTATCCCATAAATGGTAACATGGCAAATGGGTCTCGCCTTACTTTACCCACTTCACCAAAAGCGGCAGCAGTTGTTTCGCTACCCATTGTTGCAGCAGCATATACACCAAAACTCCAGTTAAATGCCTGGCACACCAATGGTGCCGCCGTACTTCTTCTTCCACCAAAAATAAAGGCTGCTACATGTACGCCATTGGGATTATCCCATTCACTGTCAATGGCAGGGTTTTGATAAGTGGGTGCAGTAAATCTGCTGTTGGCATGTGCAGCAGGTGTACCGCTTTTTGGATCGTAAGGTTTTCCATGCCAGTCAATCAATCCTTCCGGAATTTCTTCTGTCATCCCTTCCCACCATACATCGCCATCAGGTGTAATGGCCACGTTGGTAAAGAGGGTATTAGATTTAATGCTTTCCATCGCATTAGGATTGGTATGGTAATTTGTTCCGGGAGCAACACCAAAATAACCAGCTTCAGGATTGATGGCATACAGGTTACCATCTTCTCCTTTGTGTATCCACGCTATATCATCACCAACTGTTGTTACTTTCCAGTCATCTACTCCTTTTGCAGGAATCATCATAGAAAAATTGGTTTTACCACAGGCACTTGGGAAAGCCGCAGCGATATAGGTTTTTTCTTTCTGTGGAGATTCAACACCTAAAATCAACATGTGTTCTGCCAGCCACCCTTCTTCTCTTCCCATCACTGAAGCAATACGAAGTGCAAAACATTTTTTACCCATCAAAGCATTTCCGCCGTAACCACTGCCGTAAGAAATGATTAGTCTTTCTTCTGGAAAATGAGCAATATATTTTGTGGTGGGATTGTTTGGCCACTTACTATCTTGCTGTGTAGGATTTAATGGAGCTCCTACAGTATGAATACATTTTACGTAATCATTCCTTTTTAAATAAGGGTAAATATTTTCACCCATTCTTGTCATGATGTACATATTAACAACAACATACTCAGAGTCGGTTAACTGAACTCCATATCTTGCAAATGAAGAGCCTACCGGGCCCATACAAAATGGAATAACATATAAAGTTCGTCCAGACATAGCGCCATCCATCAAATCATTTAAAATTTGTTTCATGGCCTTTGGCTCCATCCAATTGTTGGTAGGCCCGGCGTCTTCCTTTCTCCTTGAATTAATAAATGTTTTATCCTCCACTCTTGCAACATCACTAGGGTCAGAAAAACAGGCAAAACTATTGGGACGTTTTTCAGGGTTCAGTTTAATAAATGTTCCCTTTTTAACGAGTATTCCACAAATTGTATCGTATTCTTCTTTTGAGCCATCACACCAATGAATATTTTTGGCGTTGCATTGTTTTGCAATACTGTTTACCCAACTCTTTAACTCGGGTTTTATTTCAGATACCTCATTGTAACAGACTTTAATCTCTTGATTCATAATAAAAAAAATAATTAATAGTTATTAAATGCGTTGAATTTTGTTACCCAAATTTTGGCCAAAAATAAATATCGAAACATGACAATTATCAATTTAAATATGATTGATATGCATGTTTTTTTAATTAAAATGACCAGGATCAACTTTTATTTATTTAAAAAATAATATTGCGATCATATATATGCGTAGTTAAAATCAGCTAGAAATTATTCCACGTTCCAATAATTCAACAATAGTAATTTTCACTTTCTTTTCAGGTTACAGCACGGGCTGCCAGGTTTAATTACTTAAACAGCATTCTCTAAAATGATTTCCTATATTAATTGTACCCCATTATATATTAGTGTTCAGAAAAACGTTACAATTTGTATATCTTACTGAAATATTATTTTAAAAAATACATGATGGCTAAAATTTTACTTTCATTATTTACAATCATCCATTTCAATTTATTACAAGCCCAGAATTTAGTAGTTAATCCTGGCGCCGAAAGTCTGCCAAAGGGAATTGGGTGGACAATAATTAGTGCCGGTGCATCAACCTGCTCTGCCATACCTACCGACACTTATCTTAACTGGACAATGGTTCCAAATGGGACTGCTAATTACCCATTTGATCATACTACGGGTGCTTCAGGCGGTACTATATTTTACTCGGGCTGCAGTACTGCTTTTCAGGGGCCTTTTGAATTGCAACAGGATGTGGATGTTTCTGCGGATGCCACCATCATTGATTTGGGAAATGCACAATATATTTTTAGTGGTTACCTGCAAACGCCAGTTAGTATTCAAACAGACCAGGGGCGTTTTATCATCGATTATCTTGATGCAGCAAATGTTATTTTGGGTGCCAGTTATACAAGTGCCTGGCAATCGTATTTTTTCGGTTCTGGTTCAGGCTGGGTATTTTATAGTGATACAAGATTAGCTCCCGTTGGAACAAGGAAAATAAGGATAAGATTGCAATCGCAAATGTTTTTTAATGTGCCGGCAATTAATGTTTATTTTGATGATATTTCTTTAATTAAATTGAGTGTAGTACCTGTTAAAATAATTTCCTTTACAGGCACCTATACTGCCAATAAAATTAATTTACAATGGACTACAACTAACGAATTAAATCTTTCCAGCTATGAAGTTGAAAGAAGCAGTAATGGCATTCAGTTTACAAAAATTGCAGTTGTTCCAGGCGGTAAAACGGCTTATTCCATTAGTGATGAAAATATCAATAGTGGTGTAGATAGATATTTTTACCGCTTAAAGATGATAAACACGAATGGCGGATTTTCTTTAAGTACCGTAATACCTGTAAACATCAGGGCTCAGCAAGCGCTTCAGTTGTCACCAAACCCTGCTAAAAATTTTATTACAATAAGTGGATTTAAAAAAGAGGGTACTATCACTATTTTTAATGCCAATGGAGCAAGCGTATTATCTAATTCAACAAGGCTGCAAACAACCAGGATAAATATTTCTTCGCTGCCCGGAGGAATATATTTTATTCGCTGTAGTGATGGAGATACAATTAGTTTTAAAAAACTGGTTGTAGAAAATAAATAATTATTCTTTGCAAATACATTTTTATGTACTGCATTGCTTTAGGCCACTATGATATGAATCCCTAATTTTATAAAAAAAATCAGATATGAAAAAAATGATAATTCTTGCTTTGCTTGCATGCCTTACTACAGTTGCAGTTGTTGCGCAAACACCTACAGGTAAAACGTTAAGGCATGTGGTACTTTTTAAATTTAAAGACAATACAAGTGCTGCAGATATTAAATCTGTAGAAGATGCTTTTCGTCTTTTACCAGGTAAAATAAATCTTATAAAAGGGTTTGAATGGGGCACCAATAACAGTCCAGAAAAATTGAACGAGGGTTTAACACATTGCTTCTTTTTAACCTTCTTTAGTGAAAAAGATCGTGACGATTACCTTGTTCATCCTGCTCACAAAGCATTTGGAGCTTTGGTAACTCCTTTTCTGGATAAAGTTGTAGTAACTGATTTTTGGGCCGGGAAATAGTTTATTGCCGAATGTATATTTATTTAATAATGATCCTGAGTTCTTTAAAGTCAATAGATTACATTTATATCTTGCGGTAATAGCTTTTATCAGCAGTTTTAATTTCTGCAGTTGATAAGTAAAAGCAGGGATTAAATGGTCTATTAAGTTTGAGATTTATTTTCTTGTATACTGCAACCAAAACCTTTTTACAACCAACGTCAAATTAAATACATTGCCGTATATTTACCTTCAATCGGGTAAGCTATATTAAAACTATACAAGACTGCTAACTCCCCCTTAACCTTTTATAACAAAACGTTGTTTACTGTTGGTGTAATTTTAAATATCAAAAAACAAGAATGAAAAAATCATTAGGGGTACTCTTTTTACTATTATTTAATCTTTATTTCACCACCTTGTTTGCCCAAAAAAACAGACAGGTTCAAACGCAGGAAAAGTGTGCCACAATGGGTCGTTTGGCTGCTAACTTAAAAAAAGATCCTGCGTTGAAAGCAAGATTTAACCAACAACTTGAAACATTTAACAGCAAGATGGCTCAAAAAGCTGCAAAGCAACAAGGTAATGGTAGCGGTGCAGGTATTAAAGAAAATGCAGTTTACACCATCCCCGTTGTATTCCACATTGTTTTAACGAATCCGGAGCTTGTAACTGATGCCCAAATAGCAGCACAGCTAGATCTTTTAAATAAAACTTATTCAGGAACCAATGCAGATGCGGCCAATTTACCGGCATACTTTAAGCCGATTTTTGGTAAATCAAGCATACAATTTTGTTTGGCGCAGCGTACCCCGGAAGGTGAAATTACTAATGGTATCGAAAGAATTACTACCACCAAAACGTCTTTTACAACAGCAGATGAAGGCGTGAAACATGTAGCCTCGGGTGGTGCCGACATCTGGAATGGTGATAAATATTTTAATGTTTGGGTTTGCGCATTGGGTGGCAGTTTATTAGGATATGCTTCTTTTCCCAATGATGGACATCCAGAAGAACAGGGGGTTGTTATTGAATACCGTTCGCTTCCGGCAGGGTCATATACAAACTACAATGCCGGTAAAACACTTACCCATGAAACAGGGCATTACTTTAACTTATTTCATATTTGGGGTGATGATGGCGGTGCATGCACCGGTAGTGATTTTATTGACGACACACCAAACCAGGCTGATGCTACAACTGGTTGCTTCAGTGGTATACATACTGATAGCTGCACTTCTACCGGCAATGGTATTTTATACCAGGACTATATGGATTACAGTTTTGACCAATGCCTGGTACTATTTACTGCACAACAGGCAGACAGGATGCAGGCAGCTTTGTTAACCTACAGGCCATCTTTACTTACATCAGACGGTTGTACTCCCGTTCAACTCAAAACATTGGATGCCCAATTAAAAACAATAATAACACCAAACCAACGTATTTGTACTAACAACTTTACCCCTGTTGTAACTGTAAAAAACATGGGGGTTCAAACACTTACTTCGCTAACTATAAAAACAGTGATTGATAATGGCACGGCTGTAAATTATAACTGGAGTGGAAGTATTGCTTCTTTAGCGAGTGCGATTGTTACATTAAATGCTGCAACCATCAACCAGGGCAACCATATTGTAAAAATATTTGTAACCAGCCCCAATGGAGGTGTTGATCAAAATAATGCAAATGATACACTTTCCGTAACTGTTCAATATTTTGATGCTGTGTTGGCTGTGAATGAAAGTTTTGAGGGTACTACTTTTCCTCCCCAAGGATGGGATATCGTAAATCAGGATAAATTAATTACATGGCAAAAGGTTACCGGCATTGCAAAAACTGGTAATGCAAGTGTTGTGATGAATAATTTTGATTATTCAGTTACAGATCAGGTAGATTACTTACGCTTGCCGTCAATTAACCTGGCTAATGTAGATTCGGCCTTTTTAACCTTCCAGGTAGCCGCATCAACCTATACCCCAACATCAACCGCAGGAAATAACTGGGATACGCTACAGGTATTGATCAGCCAGGATTGTGGCCTAACTTATACAAGCCTTTATAAAAAATGGGGCGCAACGCTTGTAACTACAACTGTTGAGCATACAGATGCATTTGTGCCTGCCAGCAACGAATGGCGTAAAGATTCTATAAACCTTACTTCGTATAGTAATGCAGGAAAAATTTTACTTGCATTTAAAAATACAAATGGTTTTGAAAATAACATTTACCTGGATGATATTAATTTCAGAACACTCACCATCAATCCAAATTTAAAAGCTGCGGGCTTTCTAGTAACCCCTAATCCGGCAAAGGATAATTTATTAGTACAGTTTTATCCTAACCCTGCAAAATTGAGAAGTGTACAATTATATAATTTGATGGGGCAGAAGCTTGCCGAAAGAAATATCCCTGCCGGACAAGGTGGAGCGGCATACAATTTTGACATACGCCGTTACGCAGGCGGAACTTATATTGTGAGAGCCGTTTTTACAGATAAGGTTTTAGTAAAGAAAATTATAAAGGAATAAAAGAATTATATTTTCCCTGATGAATTGTATTATTATTAAATAACAAAATGTCCACCTAAAAAATGGACATTTTATTTACCCTTCAGGAACGTACACCACATACCCTCTAGGTGGAGCCCAAAATTCTGAATTACCCATGCCATCTGTCCATTTTTCTACAGGAGTATCCTCATTATCTTTTCCCATCCATGCAGATGGAATAAATCGCTTATCGGCCCATTGAGTATTTACAAATCTGCCGTTCCATCTGTTAGCATTATTCAAAACAAATACAAGCCCTTGCTGCTCTGCGCTTCCCCTGCGTTGCATTATGTATAAGTCATCATCACAATAAAGAATATCAGTGCTGCCACCTGCATATTGTTCGTGCAATTTTACCAGTGCAGCAATGCCACTGCTGTCCCCTTCCTTTGCTAGCCCAAGGTTAAAATAATCCTGCCAAAATACGCATGGATAGCCCTCATGAGTAAGTATGTAAGCATAAGCCAGCATCTTATCATTTATAATTGGATCCGTGCGGACGATATCATGATTTTCCACAAAGGTTACAGCCCATCGGGATATGCCGTCAGTAACAAGTGTACCTTTTTCTGTAAGCGTCTTTAAACTAAATCCATAAGTATCACAAAGCGCTTTAAGCCTGCCGCGAAGTGGAAAATCGAAAGCAGTTACCGGATTGTCTGTAAAAGAATTGGTGTGTTTTAACCAGTGAGTAATGGAGGTTTCAGAATCCCAATATTCTCCCACACCGAAAGGGGAGAAATTGGTTGCACCATTTTTTTTATACAACCTGTCCAGTATGGCGTTGATCATCCAGGCACCATAGCCTTTTACAAAATCGTACCGCAGACCGTCGAAACCAATATCTTCAATCAGCCAGCGGGCATATTCCATTAACTCACTGTATACATAAGGATTGTGATGGCACAGATCTGGCATGCCTTCAAAAACCTCATCATCCCAACGTTCAAAGTAAGAGGGATGGTAACATGTCCAGTCACGGGCAAATTTTTCACTGCCGGGCTTATACTTTGTCCACCGGTTTTGCCCGTCAAGCCCGTTAACTTCTTGCTCATCGGCACCGTTGGTATGGTTCAATACAATATCAGCATACACCTGCATGCTGTTAAGATGCACCTCTTTTATAAGTTCTTCAAGTTGGCTGCGTGAACCAAACCAGGTAGGT
>JANXSR010000248.1 GCA_025352625.1 Ferruginibacter sp. | reverse complement strand
CAACAGCAATCTGTCCATCACCCGTCCACCCATTTTTTTCCCGTTGCGGACAATCAGTAGGGTAGCCAAATAAATTAGATAAATAAGAGTTGTTTGTAGCCGTCCAAATTTTATTAATAGTAGGGTTGGAGGAACTTATAGTACCAACAGCCGGCACATCGCTGTGCATAAAATAGCCGGTGATACTTTCTTTATTTAATGCAATGGGTTTTGTGGCAGTAACTTCAATATATTGAAAACCCTTGTAGTTAAATTTGGGCATAAATATTTCATCTGCACCGCTGCCCTTTAAAATAAAAATATCTGTTTGAAAAGGATCTTTGTTATCTGTTGGCCTGTAATGCACATCTATGTTTGAGAGATCAACATGGCCATTGGCATAAAGTCTTTCACCATGTTTTAAACGAAGGATGATGCCTGCTTCTCCCGTTACTTTTATGCGGCTAACTCCGGCAATATTTCTACCCAGATTAAATACATAATCGGTATCATTAATTTTATTTAGAGACACAACGGGCACAGTTTCTACATTGCGGATGGGATGCAATACCTGTGCAACAATATTGGTAGAAGGGGCAGGAGAATAGATGACTTCTTTCCAGGCGGAGTCGTTAAAACCGGCTTCATTCCAATGTGGTATTTCAAGCCTTGCATCATAATGTTCTGCTGTGTAAATGCTGTTGAAGATAACCGGGCTCAACGTTGTTTTCCAATCTTTGCCGCTGGTAATTGTTTCTACAGAACCATCATTGTAGGTTATCCTGATATCCATACAAAATGCAGGACGTGCACGCCAGGGCGCTTCATGAAAATACCATACCGCAGTTGACTGGTGATTGAACCAGCCGTTGCCCAGCAAAACACCTACAGCATTGTTGCCCTGTTGCAACTGTGCTGTAATATCATGTGTAACGTAGAGGGTGCGCCTGTCGAAGCGGGTGTACATTGGGTCGAGCCGGTGGTTGCCAACCTGCACACCGTTTATATACAATTCGTATAAGCCCGCTACCGCAATGTAAGCCCTCGCATTCACCATCTTTTTTGCAACAGCAAAAGCTTTTCTAAAATAGGGGGCAGGTGTAAGGTTAATGTCTCTTGTATCGTTTATCCAGGCACCTTTCCAGTTTTTCATTTCCATCATGCCGGTTTCAAAACTTGCTGGTATTGCTATAGCTGCCACACCGTCTTTATCCCACACTTTAACCGTCCAATAATATTTGGTAAATGGTTGCAATGGCTTTCCATCAACCATTGATAGTTGTGTAGCATTTTTTAGTTGTTGTGTTTGCCAGGTGCTGCCTTTTGCATTGCTTACTTCCACCGAATCTGTACCAACAAATAACTGGTAAGCCGATTGCCGGGCACCAGTGCGGACATCTTTTAATTGCCAGGTTAAACGGGGATGTGCTGCATCAATACCCAACGGGTTTTGCAGGTATTCGCAGGCGAGGTTTACCGGTGTGCAATGTTGCTGCGCCTGCAAAGGGTTGTAATAAAATAACGCAGAATTAAAAATAACTATTAACTGGAAAATCTTTTTTAAGGGAGAGATAGCTTGCTGCATTTGTATGATGGCTTTATGAAAGTATTTTTTAAAAATAGGCTTTAATTGGGTTGCATTTTATTTGGAAGGAAAAAGTTTTTCATTCATCGTGGCGTTGGTCGTGGCCCCACCTACCAACTTCGCTTTGATATAAAAATCCGACTGCTTTGGTTCTATGGTTAGACAGTTCCAAGTTGATTCTAATTCGCTATCTTCAATTCGTTAAATCAAAGGCATTTCTGGTTGGGATGACACAGCACCTATTCTCCAACTTCTGCAATGCAAAACGTTAGCCGCTATTGGCAATTCAAAAGACAAAACAAGTACTAGTTAATAAATTCTAATGGACAATATTAAAATCAGGGAAGCGACCGAAAACGATTTGACATTACTCATTGAATTCGAACAGGAGATCATTAAGTATGAGAGAGCGTTTGATGATTGTTTGAAAGAAGGTGAGACACATTATTACAATTTTCAAGATTTGATAACATCGCTTAAAGCAAAAATATTAGTTGCCGAAATTGACAATGAAGTTGTAGGTTCAGGGTATGCTGAAATTAAAAAAGCTGAACCTTATTTGAAGTATTGTGAATATGGATACATAGGCCTTATGTATGTTAAACCGAAGTATCGTGGAAAGGGAATTAATATACAGATTTTACAAACCTTGAAAGAATGGATAATTACAAAGCAAATCTCAGAAATTCGATTGGTTGTTTATGATGAGAATACACTGGCAAAAAATGCTTACTGGAAAGCCGGCTTTAAAGGACACGTGCTAGAAATGCGTATGGCAATATAGAATTTAAAATCATTTCTAATTCTTTCTCCACAGGCGCAGGAATTAGGCGAAGGTTTTGTAAGGCAGGTTTCGTATGCCAGCACATTACTAATATTCGCCAATGAAAAGTTGCTGCATAAAAAACCAGTAACAAGGAGGTACAGGAGAAAGACACCTGCGCCAGATGGACTGAAAAACACACAACAGGAAGTGTTTGTAACAATAAAATTACCCTTAAGTCACAACACCGGCAAGCGCTAAATCAAAGTATGAAAATAGAGAAGAAACAAAAATGGGCATATTATTAATTCATCTCATAAAGTATTATATTGTATAAAATATTTCACCAAAAATGGTATAAGATGAAAAATTTAAAACCTTTCAACAATAGTTTGGCAGCCTGTTTTATATGGCTGGTAAATTTGAGCGCCTGCAATAAAACTTCAGATGTATCCATGAAACAAATGGCAGTAATACCGACAGCTTCATTAAACAATATTACCGTAACCGGTACAGGAATCTGCGATTATGTATTTAACGAAAGCGCTGTTGTAGCTGCCGGATATACCAAGGTTTTTGAAGATAATTTTGATGTGGATCTTACCAAATGGAATGTGTGGACCGGTGGTGCTTTTAATAATGAATTACAATATTACCAGG
>JANXSR010000241.1 GCA_025352625.1 Ferruginibacter sp. | reverse complement strand
GCAAGCCGGCAGGCATTTTAAGTAAACTTCATTCCACAGCAAATTATTTTTTTCGGAGGCTTAGCCCACAAATATCAAGCAGTTCAACAGGTGTTAATTTAATATGGCCTCCTTGCACCAGGCAATAAAATACAATAATTTAATAACTAAAAAAATCAGTTATTTTCAACAGGTGCTTATCTTCATGAAAAATTTATAACGGAGGATAAAAAATATACACAGATCAATTCCGTTAGTACAAAAAACACTTATATCAATTGTCCCTTTCAAAAAGAATAATCAAAAGGCTTTTTATTACACTCAACCTTTTTGTTGCATTTATTTACCTGCTAACCTGCCTTACCCCGTTTTTAAATGCAGGCAAATTTTGGTTCATCGCTATTTTGGGGTTGGTATTTCCTATATTATTTGTAGTGGTGCTCCTTTTTATAATTGGCGGTTTTATTATGCGAAGTCGTTGGAGCCTGCTCTCACTTGCAGCCCTGGCAGTTAGCTGGCAACAGTTGTCCGTAGCTTTTGCCTGGCAAACAAAGCAGTCCTTTTCAATTGTAAAGACTTCTAATAACCTGAGGATTTTATCCTGGAATGTTTCCAGTTGGGATGAATACAACAAGCAAAGCAGCGGAGGTACCAGTTACAAGCAGTTGATGCTTGAGGAAGTAAAAAACAGCCAGGCAGACGTTCTTTGTTTCCAGGAATTTTTTGAATCGAAAGACACTGCTGCATTTGACCCTAATATATCTGAACTTCAGAAAATGGGCTACCCATATCATTACTACACCGCCAGCGACGCCTGGTTTCACAACGCAGAATATGGCATTGTGATTTTTTCAAAATACCCGATTGTTAATACCGGCATTTTTGATTTTAAAGATCCGGATTATGTTCAACCTGTTATTTATGCAGATATCCAGGTTAACAATAAAACCATCAGGGTTTTTACCATTCACCTGCAATCTGTAAGGTTTGGCAAGGAAGAATACCAAAGCCTGAACCAGATGAAGCACAGTGAAAAAGACGGCTTTAAAGATTCAAGAACAATTGTAAGCAAATTAAAAAAGGGATATGAGGCCAGGAGTCAGCAGGCAGATATTGTGAATGATTACGTTAAAAAAAGTCCTTACCCGGTTATATTGTGCGGCGATTTTAATGATGTACCCAATTCTTACACTTACTTTACAGTTAAAGGAAATATGCAGGATGCTTTCCTAAAAAAAGGTTCCGGCATTGGGAGAACTTTTAGGTTTATATCTCCTACTTTAAGAATCGATTTTATCTTTGCTGACAAAAAATTTACTATTAACCAGTATCACCGCATCACTGTACCATACTCAGACCATTATGGCAATATTGCAGATATTGGCTTTTAAAAACAGTTGTATGAGAGCAACTTTTGAAGTATGCATCCCCTTACTTATTTTTGTGTTCTTTTAATATTATGTTCCAACTCATTCCGGTAAACAATAAAGCTACAGCCAAACAATTTTTACAGGTAGCAGTAATCCTTTACAAAAACGACCCTAATTGGATAAGGCCACTGGACAAGGATATAGAGGAAGTGTTTGATGCAAATAAAAATAAAGCATTCAGATTTGGTGAAACTGAGCGTTGGATACTTACAGATAACAATATTTTAATTGGTCGCATAGCCGCTTTTGTAAATAAGAAGTATAAAAGCAAAGGAGATGATGTACCTGTTGGTGGAGTCGGTTTTTTTGAATGTATTAATAACCAGGAAGCTGCTGATTTGTTGTTAAACAATGCCAAAGAATGGCTTATTAAAAAAGGTATGGAAGCCATGGATGGGCCCATCAACTTTGGTGAACGTGACAGATGGTGGGGAATGGTAACCCAAGGATTTAATGAGCCTTTATATTGTATGAACTACAATCCTCCCTATTACCAGGAGCTATTTAAAAACTATGGTTTCAAACCTTTTTTTCACCAAATATGTTTCAGTATACATCCTAAAGCAAAATTAACAACGGTCGGAGGATTTTGCAAGATAGAGTCGCAAGTTCCACCGCCACCGCAGCTGTTAGCCGCGTCTCCTTGTATGTTGACGCAAATAATCGCCTCCTCACCGGACACGTTATTCCACGCTTTAAAGCTACCGTTGGTAGTCGGATATTGATGTTTACATTCATTGCGCATAGCCGCGCAAAATTCATAGGCATCTAAGAACGAACTGAAGACATGGTATGGTTTATAAAATGCTCCATTCCATAGCTCCACATTCAGTGCTATTGAACCCCGCCATTCTGAAACGATGTCATATGGTGGCTTTTCATATGTTGAAG
>JANXSR010000187.1 GCA_025352625.1 Ferruginibacter sp. | reverse complement strand
AAATCTTTGTATAAATCATTCAACTGAAAGAAGTGTTTTAATTGCCTTAAACCCCTTATTTACCTTATATTTGCAAGAATTTGGATTTTGACAATTTTAAAGAGAATTTGCACCTAATTATGAGTACAGAAATAGAAGAATTAATACCAGTAGAAATACCATCTGTTACTGGTGGATATGAAGCAGACAGCATACAGGTTTTAGAAGGATTAGAAGCAGTGCGCAAGCGTCCAGCTATGTATATTGGCGATATCGGAGTAAAAGGTCTCCATCATCTTGTTTACGAAGTTGTAGATAATTCCATTGATGAAGCTTTGGCAGGTTATTGTAAAAATATTACCGTAACCATAAATGAAGATAATTCTATTACAGTAGAAGACGATGGGCGAGGTATACCAACTGGTATGCATACGAAAGAAAACCGCAGCGCATTAGAAGTTGTAATGACCGTTTTGCATGCTGGTGGGAAGTTTGATAAAGGATCTTATAAAGTATCCGGCGGTTTGCATGGTGTTGGTGTTAGCTGTGTTAATGCATTAAGTATTAAACTGCATGTTACCGTAAGAAGAGAAGGCAAAAAGTTTGAACAGGAATATTCCAAAGGGATACCCCAATATTCTGTAAGGGAAATCGGAACTTCTGACACTACAGGAACAAAGGTTCATTTTTGGCCAGATATGAGCATTTTTACAGAAAGTGTTTATAAAAGAGAAATTCTGGAAGGTCGTTTAAGAGAGTTGGCTTTTTTAAATAGAAAAATAACCATCACATTACATGACCTTAGGGAAAAAGAAGATGATGGAAATACGTACTCCAAAACTTTTTACAGTGAAGGCGGAATTGTAGAATTTGTAGAAATGCTTGATAAAAATGCCAACAGAAATGCGTTACTGCCAACCGTTATTTATTGCGATGGGCATGATGCCAATAGTAATGTAATGGTAGAAGTTGCCATGATGTATAACACAGGTTATCAGGAGCATCTATTTAGTTACGTAAATAATATCAATACCATTGAAGGGGGAACTCATGTGGCTGGCTTTCGTCGCTCCATCACCAGGGTTTTTAAAAGCTATGGCGAGAAGGAAGGTATGTTTGAAAAAGCGAAAGTTGAAATTGAAGGGGATGATTTTAGAGAAGGATTAAGCGCAATTATATCTGTTAAAGTACCCGAACCTCAATTTGAAGGTCAGACCAAAACTAAACTAGGCAATAGTGAAGTAATGGGGGTAGTAGATAGTACTTTAAGCAGGGTGCTAGTAGCTTATCTGGAAGAAAATCCTAAAGATGCAAAAACCATAATTCAAAAAGTAATACTGGCTGCACAGGCAAGGGCCGCTGCAAAAAAAGCACGTGAAATGGTACAGCGCAAGAGTGTGCTTACTGGCGGAGGCTTGCCTGGTAAATTAGCAGACTGTAGTGATAAAGACCCTCATCGTTGCGAATTATACCTTGTGGAAGGAGATTCGGCAGGCGGAACCGCCAAGCAGGGAAGAGACAGAAGTTACCAGGCCATATTGCCATTGAGAGGTAAGATTTTGAATGTAGAAAAGGCAATGGAGCATAAGATTTATGATAATGAAGAAATAAGAAATATGTTCACGGCTTTGGGTGTAAAAATTGGTACGCCTGAAGATCCAAAGGCATTGGATATTTCCAAACTTCGGTATCATAAACTAATTATTATGACAGATGCTGATGTGGATGGTAGCCATATCGCAACATTAATACTGACTTTTATTTTCAGGTACATGAAGGCTTTGGTTGAGCAAGGGTATGTATATATAGCACAACCGCCTTTATATCTTGTTAAAAAAGGGAAAGACCAGGATTATGCCTGGACAGATGAAGAAAGAAAAATATTAATTGCCCGGTTTGGGCAGGGGAAAGATGATAGTGTAACTACGCAACGCTATAAAGGTTTGGGTGAAATGAATGCAGAGCAATTATGGGAGACAACTATGAATCCTGCTACCAGAACTTTGAAGCAGGTAACTATTGAAAGTGCAGCAGAAGCTGACAGAGTATTTAGTATGTTGATGGGGGATGAAGTTCCGCCTAGAAGAGAATTTATAGAAACACATGCCAAGTATGCTAAAATAGACGTTTAAAGCAATTTCATATAAAATGGCAATAAGTAGCTAATTTTTGCTAAACCCAATAATTTATGTAGCTTGTAGCCTGAAGTTTACTACTTCACCCCATATTTACTAACCATAAATTCTACAAAATGTCAAAAATGTTAACAGCCTATTGCATGAAAACGAAAGAAAAAAACGTTCCATTGCAGGATGCAGTAATAACCAAAACATCCCGTGGCGGATACATGGCCCAAGGTCATGACGGTAAGGGTAACAAAATGACCACTATGTTAAGCGAAGCAACAGCCTTAGAAGCTGTAAAAAATGGCGTGGCTAAACAAAGCTGGTAATTTAAAAAATGGTAAAAAAATTAAAGGCTATCTGAAAAGATGGCCTTTTTATTTATGTATTATTTATAAAAAAACTATGGTGCGCACTTGGTGTTGGGCAGTATTAATAAATCAAAAATCTTATAATTGTATGTTAGCAAAGCTACTGCACAATTTTTTAATGGAAATAAATTAGAGAGAGAAAATAAAACTGAGCAAGAGAATTTTTAAGGCACATAATTAAGTGGCACAATACTCCTTTCCATTTTGTTTAAAAAAGTAAATAAATCTTTCATTTCTTTTACATCTTCCACAACCAATATACCATTTTTACCAACTTGTTTTAATTTTGCTTTATTAGTGCCTTTTTGTAGAAATTGTAATAAACCGGTAAAGGTTTCACTTTGAAAATAAGGCGAATCTGGATTGCTGACAAAGAAACATTTTAATGTTTCGTTTTTTAGCAGCATTTTTTCAAAACCCAGTGATACGGCCATTTTACGACATCTTACTGTTATAAACAAATCTTCAACAGGTGCAGGGATCGGTCCAAAACGATCCAACATTTCTTTATGAAATTCTTCCAGGTCTTTTTCGTTT